>QMVO01000345.1 GCA_003661125.1 Methanosarcinales archaeon | reverse complement strand
TTAGTCCCCTCTTCACTATGCCTTCGTAATTTTCCCTTTCGTTGGGCATTTTGGTCACCTCGTCGAAAATAACTATGCGCTCTACCTTTTCTAACCTTATGCCCAAATGGGAAGTTAGGAAATAAAGCCATTCAATTTTATGCATTTCCAAGCCTATTATTTCAAATTATCCGCGAACGATCTGAGATACCGGACAAACCCGAATAGCAATTTCCACGGGATTAAAAGGAGAAAGATATCAATCTTCAAAATCTTGAGATAGTACCAACTAAACGTACTTAGATTGCGCGAAAAACATCAAGATATTCTCAGTTTGGTCTGCTTTTCTTCCGCTTATGGTGGCGCTTATGGTGGGACTTCCTCGCGGATTCCCTAGCTTTTTGCTTCTGCTTAACGATCTCAAGTATATCCTTCCCTGTTATCCTCCTCCTCCTTGGCAATATCACCTCCAGAATCTCTCTGACATCCTGTATCGCCAGCATGACCATTGTCATGTGATGGTGCCAGCCGAGCCAGCCTCTCACCTCATAGTCTGCCATACCCGCCTCCCCTTTTGCATCTTCTAGCGCTCTTTCCATCCAGTAGCGGCTGCAGGACATCTCTGCGAGCCTATTCATCTTTGTATTGGGTGATGCATTTGAGAATTGATACTTTTTCTTCCCGTTCTCCTCTTTTCTGATTATGAGCCATGATTCGGGTCCAGGCAGTCCGTCACGAACCTGATAGATGCGTAAACATGCCATGTCACCGCCATATCTCCTTCCTCTCACTGTCCCTCAGGAAAATATGGTTCCAGGCATCGTCTGGCAGCTCTTCCGCTAACTTCCGCACTTCGACTGGTTCCCCTTCGATAACCCGCTCCCGCGTGGGATGACGACCTCGCTCCCCCTTCCTCGTTGGAACTCCGACCTCCGGACGTTCCAGCCATCCCCTCGTGTCGCCCGGAACATCAGCGATGTAGATGAAGCCCTCGCGATCGAGGCGGTCGAGGAGCCACGGCTGCTGCCCGTAGAAGCTGTCCATACCGACCCACGCAAAGGGTACGCCTCCTTAAATCATTAGTGGATAAATTTACGACCGTTTTGCATCACCATTATCAATGTTAGTACCAGAATGTGTGGTATTTTGTTGTCAACTTTCGTTTGTTACGTAAATGCTTTTGCGAAGCAAAAGGGTTTATAATTATAATATTATAGTCAACCGGATGCTACACACTTTTCATACTCATTTGGAGATAGACCTTCCAGCCCTTGATGTGGGGCATCATTGTATGCTGAGATAACCTCTTCCAAAACCATCGTCAATTCCTCCACATCTTCCATTCCCTCTCTGCCAGCGTCTCTTTTAATCACATCATCTGCGGTAACCTCTCCCTTTTATAAGCACAGGCAAACCGAGGCATTTTCTTGTGCAATGTTCCTTTCATATCCACTGCGCTATCCGCTTCTTTCCACAGTCAGGATGCTCCAGTCTCAGATCGGTAATCCTCCTCTCGATTTCAGGGTCAATGGTGTGAGGATTATGCACAGCATGACTCTTAGGCTCACGGAGACCTTCTACGCCTTCCTTCTCGTATCGGGGCTTCCAGCGATAGTATGTGCTGCGCGAGACTTTTGCTCTTCTGCACGCTTCCGAAACGTTCACCAGTCGCTCAACCAGTTCGAACAAGTATATTCACTGTTGAAAGGTAGTTTGGCGATAATAGACTGCCATCTCCAAGTTCCTCCTTCACATAGAAGCAGGTATGGGAAGCTTTATATAAAGCATGTTTCTATCATGATAGCAACAACAAAATCCATGTAATCTTGTGGTTATAAAAGAAGCTAAATAGATATTAATAGCAAGCATCATATCTTAGCAATAGGTGATTTGCTTGAGCACAGTACAAAAGGTCGCAAAAAACACTGGCATCGTTATTGTTGGAGATGTTATCTTCAGATTAATATCTTTATTTGTAACAATATACCTTGCGAGGTATCTTGGCACTGTCGGCTTTGGCAAGTATAGCTTTGTCTTCGCATATCTTGCCTTCTTTGGTGTTATATCTGACTTGGGATTTCGTGCAATTCTTGTTCGCGAGATGTCCCGCGATTCGTCAATAGCACCAAAGTTAATCGGGAATGCGTATATTATAAGGCTAATTTTAACTGTTTTTGCCGTGGTTTTACCAATAATTATAATAACACTGGCATCATATCCCTCGGATACAATTACTTATGTTTGCATAGCAGCTTTTACGCTACTATTTATGTCTTTTAGTGACCTCTATACTACCATATTTCAAGCTAATTTACGGATGGAATATAATATAATTGCAAAATTAACTTTTAAAGTTTTATCTGCCGGGCTAATATTCTTGATTATTTTTTCGCGTGGGACGCTCACTCAAATAATGGTTGCATTGGTATTTTCTGAAATGGTTAGAACACTGATTAGTTATTCATTCTCCAGAAAACTTGCCAGACCACAATTTGAAATTGATCTTGGATTGTGGAGATATTTATTTAAGGAAGCGGTGCCAATCGCACTTTCCAGTGTTATCTGGACAATCTATTATCAAATCGATATGGTGATGCTTTCGCCAATGCAAGGAGATGCTGCAGTGGGAGTCTATTCTACCGCACATAAACTATTTGAACCTTTTTCACTTATTCCAATGGCACTTATGATGTCAATGTTTCCAATAATGTCTGAAGCTTTTAAAACTTCGAAAGAAAGATTGATAAAAAGTTATAGACTCGGCATTAAATATCTTTTAATTATGGCATTACCTATTGCCATAGGCACAGCACTTTTATCTGATAAAATCATCTTGTTGATTTACGGAACAGAGTT
>QMVO01000344.1 GCA_003661125.1 Methanosarcinales archaeon | reverse complement strand
TGTTAACATGAAGATAAACACCCTCGAGAAGCTCTATCTGGCTCTCAGAGACGAGAGATACTCGGTCAAAGTCCCCGAGAGTACTGCAACTAAAGCCCGTGAGGCGATCATGAGAATGTTCGAGCTCACGGAGTAAATCAAGGAATCGAAGATTTAGTTGGGGAGGATAGAGATCTCCAAGATGGACAAACTTTTTGTCCCTTGAAGTAAAGACCCTCCATTCAGCCTTATTTATTACATCAGATCCCTACCTCAGATGTATATTTTACATGGAGAGATCCCAACGGGGTTAAAAGGACCTGGAATTGTGCCTCTTTTCCGTTTATATTTTTTGAAGGCCCTGGAGGCCTTGTATAATATTTAGTTTCGAGAATTTGGACAGGAACACTGTCCTTACAGCCCCCATAGATTGTCCTCGCCTCTCATCTCCTCCCGGTGACACCACGCTTAGATAAAGTATCGGATAACCCTTTTAATGAGGAACCTGGATGAAGGAACTCAAGCTGATTGGGGCCGATCTCCTGGAGATCGTGGACGAATCCCTCGACGAGGTCTTCGGGAGGGGCAGGAAGAGGGTGATCTACTATTACCTGGACAGGATCTTCGATATCAAGCGGGAGGAGATCCCCGAGAATTTTGGGAAGTTTCTGAGGAGCCTTGAGGAGCTCTTCGGTGGAGGAGCCGAGATCATAAAGAGGGTGATCATGAAGAAGCTCGATAAGAAGCTCCTAATGGAACAAACGATCTAATCCAAAGCAGGTCTCAGGTTCTTAGAGGCGTGGCCTCCCATGGGAAGCTCTAAATATCGTTAACGTTCTGATATTTTAAGATCTTTAGAATATTGAAAAGAAGGGTAGTTAAATGAAATTTAGTTACATTAAGGAGGTGGAGCGGTTATCCTTGGATGAGATCCTCGAACATCACCTCAGGCCCCTTCGTAGCTTCAATGCACGGAGAATCTTTGTCTTGCTTAACGAGTTGGGAGAGAAGGCCCTCACGACCCTCGATCTCCAGAGGAAGCTCGAGGAGCAGGGGGTTCTTCTAAAGAAGAAGGATATAAACTTGGCCCTTCATTCTCTGGCCAGGGCTGGGCTGGTTGAGAGGCTGCCTCAGAGGGGTAAGCCGACGGTCGTGGAATATGATGGACGCTACCGCTTCGATCTATGGCGAGTCAGGGAGGTGGGAAGGAGGATTTACAGGGGGTTGATGAACCTGACCCAAGTCGAGCCTCGAGGGTTGGTCCTCGATGAAACATATCTTTTCAGGGAGATAGATGCGAGCTCGGAAGACCAGGTCTGTGAGACCTTGAAACATCTCCTAAGGCTCGGCAGGATCTTGACTCTCCTATGCTGTATGCTCCAGAGGGGTAGAGCGGGGATGAGCTCCTATAAATTGGCGGAGATTATGGGGATACCCCGCGAGGAGGTGGAGTCCCTACTTAAAGGGATCTCCGGCTCCACACCAAACTCTCCAAAGCTCGTTGAGGTGAGACGGGAGAGGAGCTTAAGGGGGAGGGTCTTGAGGGTCCTCGGGTTGAAGGAGGGCGATGAGATCGTGTACCGCCTCACTGAAAGGGGGAGAAGATACGCTGAGATGCTATGTTAGGATCTCTCCAATTTAAATAGAGAATCGTTCGATCCAAAAATGAGGTAAATAGATGTATGCTGTAGTGAAGAGTAAACCGGCCCCAGGCGCGGAGATCAGAACCGTCGATCGCCCTGAAGTCGGCGACCACGAGGTTCTGGTCGAGGTTAAAGCCGCCACGATCTGTGGAACCGATGTACATATCTGGGATTGGAACCCTTGGGCCCAGGGGAGGATAAGGCCGCCCCTGATCATGGGGCATGAATTCTGTGGGGAAGTCGTGGAGGTTGGAAGGGGGGTTACCAGGGTGAGGGTGGGAGACCTGGTCTCAGCGGAGACTCACATAGTTGATGATACCTGCTATCAGTGTCTGACGGGTAAAAAGCACCTATGCCTCCATACCGAGATCCTCGGGGTCGATCGGGATGGGGTCTTCGCAGAATACGTCGTCCTGCCGGAGGAGAATGCCTGGGTAAACGATCCAAGACTCGACCCCTTCCTGGCCTCCCTCCAGGAGCCCCTGGGGAACGCAGTCCACTCTGCCCTCCCCGAGGATAACATCGAGGATATCACTGGTGGGTATGCCGCGGTCCTGGGCTGTGGGCCGATCGGCCTTATGTCCATCGCCGTCCTGAAGAAACTCGGCGCCTCAAAGGTCATCGCCACCGAGATTAAGCCCCTCCGCCTGGAGTTTGCCAAGGCTATGGGCGCGGATCTGACTCTGAACCCCTTGAAGGAGAGGGACTTGGTGAGAAGGGTCCTCGAGTATACGGATGGAAGGGGTGTAGACGTCGTCTTGGAGATGTCTGGGTCCCCCTCCGCGTTGATACAGGGGCTGGAGATGGCGACTAATGGGGGTAGGGTCAGCCTCTTAGGGCTCCCTGAGGCCTCTGTGGGCATCGATGTATCCCGCCTCATCGTCTTCAAGGGTCTCAGGATCTTCGGAATAACCGGCCGGAGGATGTTCAAGACTTGGTATCAGGTACGCGAACTACTGAGGGACAGGGGCTTCAGGGAGGAGATGAAGAGGCTCATCACCCACAGGCTGCCTATGGCGGAGATAGATAAGGGAATGGCCCTCATAAAATCCGGGGAGGCCGTCAAGGTCGGGCTCTACCCCACATGGGAATAGGGAGTCACTCAACTCCTCCTTTTTTTATCCACTCCCCGATCCCCCTCTGAGGGCTTCCCCTATCAAAGAAGAGTAGTCCTTAAATTCGCCTTCACAGGGGTTCCCCGGACAGTAGAATATCC
>QMVO01000343.1 GCA_003661125.1 Methanosarcinales archaeon | reverse complement strand
TTCGCTTTTTCCACATACCACCACGCTCCTGGTCTCTTCAGCCGGACATGAGAAATCGTCTTATTCGAAGATTCGATTCCTCCACTACCTAAAGGATATCCTCCCTTCTTTGCATATTTATAGTTCGATCTCTTCCAGTTCCTCGCTGCTCTGAACCTGATGCCAGCATAAAACATGGTCTAACCTATCTCCATCAACAAGATAGAACCTGAATCCTTTTGCTTCTATCCACTACCCGTTCCATCTCGCTCTCTTAGCCCTCTCTTTTTTCTCCCTCTTCTCTTCCCTTTTGCCTCCTCTGGGCGCGTGGGCACGTTAGCTCCGTCCATTGCAAGAACCATGATAGGTCTCCACTTCTTCCCTTCCCCCTGCCTTTCTCACCTTCTCCCTTATTTCATCAGCCGTAGGGGCGACATCAAGCACATCTACTCCCTCACACACATCCTCTACAACGTTGTGCATCACATGATCACTCATTTTCATTCCCGTTAATTCCTCGAACAACTCTTCGGCTTTGCCGAAGGGGAGTTCAGCAGCCAAACTCGCCCCCGCTCTCTGCATATCCCACGTTTTTTGCGATTTGACAGATCTAACACCTTATCCAAAGGATAGAACCCCTTTTTGCAGCTTTCACACCAAAAATAAGGTCTTTTGAGCTTTATTTCTCCTATCATCGTCTCCACAGTCCTTTCATGCTCCCCCGCTCTTTTCACTTCCTTCCCACACCTGGGACATACTGCTGTTTCCCTATTCAGCTCTTCAGAATATAGTTTTTTGATGAAAAACGTCGCAACTTCGCCCATTAGTTCCTGTCTCTTCTTAAAAAGCTCATTCACTATCTCCTCTAACCCTTCTCCCCCTTTCATCTTCTCTCCAACCTTATCCAGCCAATTGTCGAAGGACTCATGGATTTCATCCCGATTCTCCTCTTTAACCCCTATTCTGATCCAAAATCCATCAAGTGGTGTAATAGAGACGCTTGCTACTTCCATTTTTCCTCTTACCCTCTCTCCTTTTATATCATTAAAAATATACTATGATCCTGCCCTTAAAAATCAGGTAATGCACCCTTTTAGGTGCTTTGAAGATAAGTCTTCCTCTGAGCATAATTTTCGCAAGTATATTCTTCTTTTATGCAGACTGGATTTCTACTCATGTTTTCCACTTGCCTGAACTAACACCTGTTTTAAGATTTTCCTCTATTGGAGTTCCTTTTTCTGTTTTAGCAACTATCTTGCTATTATATTAATGCCATTCTTAGCATTTTATTTTTCTAACTGCCTCGGCAGTCGGTATTTACAACGCTGCGTTGCCAACTGCGAGGTTATTAACGGCTGCGACCACCTGTTACCAGAATCTTCATTCTATCTCCAGGATTATCCTATTACCCCTGCACCACATCCTTGTCCTTTTCTTCTCGTGAATGTCTAAACTTTGCGCAATTTCATTAGGGATTTTCACAAGATATCCTTCTTTATTTTTATACACCTCAGTGTCTCTTTCGATTACTTCCCCGCTTCTTACCCACAGTAGCCCTACCAGAACCTCAGACAATCTTTTAGCCTCCGCAGACCCTAACCTTGATTCCTTACACATCGGGCAGTAATACTCTTTGATGTGGATTGTTATCCCCTCGCCCGGCACATCAATATCTCGCTTTCTCTCTATCATCTTTTTACCACATTGAAATCAAATATCCTCTGCTACTGCCTCCGGTTCATACTCCAATTCGATTTCTTCTCCCTCTTCTAAAATCCCCGCAGTATCGAAACCATCCCAAAAATCCGCTTCTTCTTCTTCATCCGACTTAAAGTTTGGTAACTTCATTTCTCTCATATTTGTTTTATTTTTCGTGCAATATGCCTACCTGAACATGCATCTTCCACATCCTTCACTGTAATCCCATGGCGAGCAATATGGAAAATATTGCGTTTATCCCAATTTAATCTTTTAATTCGCATGCTTGCACCAATTGATGCCTCATACACGCTCTGCAGATCTCTTCCCTCTTATTCTATTCACCTTTTATTCCTTATCCGCATATGCTTATTTACTTTCTCTGTTTTTCACCGCCACCACCTGAGACAAAGACCTTGCTTTTATTTATTGAGCCAATGTAAACATAAAGGATACGCGAAGTGAACAGGAGCAGAATCAAATGCCAGACGAAGACTTCTTAGGGGAATCACTAAGGAAAATAGCGAAAGGGGCGGGTATAGCCTTCACCGGGACTTTCATTGGAACCGCACTCGGGTATTTATCGAGGATGATCATTGCGAGGTTTTTAGGAGCGGGTGATTACGGCTTGATCTCACTTGGTTTTGCCGTGATGAATATCGCCGCCACGCTCTCTTTAGTCGGATTTAATACAGGTATCCAGAGGTTTGTTTCGTTTTACAAAGGAAAAGGAGACGAGGGGAGGATAAAAGGCACGATTTTTGGTGCATTAAAGATATGCCTCCCGCTGAGTTTGATTTTCACTTTGCTCATCTTCTTTTATGCGGGTTGGATTTCTGTTAATGTATTTCACAACGCAAGTTTAACACCTGTTTTAAGAATTTTCACGATTGGCATTCCTTTCTGGGTATTAGCGACGATTTTCAATTCTGGAACTGTTGGCTTTCAGGAGATAAAATATCGGGTTTATTCGACATTTATATTCAAGGACACATTCAAATTAATCGCAATAGTTACGTTTCTCGCTTTAGGATGTGGGGTAATAGGTGCGAGTGTTGGTTGGGTACTCGCGATAATAGGTATGTCCATTCTCGCTTTTTATTTCCTTGAAAAGAGAGTTTTTCCTATTTTAAATACGAAAGTGAAGGCTGTTTCAGTAGATA
>QMVO01000342.1 GCA_003661125.1 Methanosarcinales archaeon | reverse complement strand
TCATAGACCCTCATGTGAGGCCACACTGCATAACTTTGGAAGACCATGGAGACGTTTCGGCTCCTTGGGGGGAGATCTGTGACATCCTGGCCATCAAAGTATATCCTTCCGCTGGTGACCTTTTCAAGTCCTGAAACGCAGCGAAGGAGTGTGGTTTTACCACATCCTGACGGTCCCAGAAGCACCACGAATTTCTGATCTTTCACGATGAGATCAATCCCATCCAGCGCTTTCACCTGTCCAAAGTACTTCTTGACATTTTCGAGTATTACCTGCGCCATATTCACCAATCCTTTCTCATTTCAAGGATATACCCCACATACTCATCAAGTACTTGCGAGTGAAGAAAATGAATACCATAGCTGGAAGTGCCATAACCGTCCCAGCGGCAAATTTGAAGTAATCCGGAGATGTCATGGCTGTGTTCAAAATGTGGGCAGGTAGGGTACGGTTGATCAGCGTCAGCACGGAAGCTATGAAGACTTCATTCCACGACATGATGAACGCGAAGATAGCAGACGCAGCCAAGCCAGGGAGCGCCAGGGGAAGCGTGATCTTCAGAAACGCTCCGAAACGCGAAAGCCCGAAGATCATACCCGCTTCTTCATATTCGACGCTGATACCAGAGAGAATGCTGGAAGTGATGAGCACAACGAAAGGCAGAATCATGGAAGTATGAGCCAATGCCACTCCTGTCAATGTATCACTTATTCCTATCTTTAGGTACAACACCACGAGTGGTACCGCGATGATCATCATGGGGAAAGAACGGGTGAGGAGTATGGACAATCTGAATGCGTTCTTTCCAGGGAAGACGTATCGAGTCAGCGCAAAACCCGCTGGCAAGCCCACAAGGAAACTCAACCCTATGGACAAACCTGCCACTTGGAGACTGTTGAGTGTCGCTCTCCACCCATCGAGCACCACGAATAGCTTGTACAAATGATCTAACGTAAGTTTGGTCGGGAAGAGTTTGTGCGGGTCGTAGAAATCCGACGAAGGGGTGAGCGAGGCAAACACGATGAGAACCACCGGTGTCAAAAACCAGAGTGAGACTATCACAGCGATGAATCCAATCAAGAGTTTTTTCGCCATGCCACCATCTCCTCAAGCCGTGCTTCCTTGCGTGGGTTTTAAAAACGTTATGTAAGCCCAGCTTATGATAAGCGATACCAGAGCGATGATCAATGCGTACGCGCTGGCCATATGAGCGTTGTTGACCTCCGTTTGCCAGTAGAAAGCTTCGCCCGCAAGGATAGGGATGTCCCTACCCGCTAAGAGCCAGACAACGCCGAAGATCTGGAAAGCGAAAAGAGTTCTGATCAGCAAAGCCGAAAGTATGGATGGTTTGAGAATTGGAAAAATTATCTTCCTGAACTTCTGCCACGCCGAAAAACCAAAGATATCAGCAGCCTCTAAGTACTCCCTGTTTACAGCCTGAAGTCCAGCCAATATAATCACAAAAACCAATGGTGTCGCGCGCCAAACCTCCGTGAGCACTATCACCCAGAATTCCCGAGTTTGGAACATGAAACCGAAGAAGTAAATGGGTTGCTCGATGAATCCCAAATTCAGGAGGAATTTGTTCAAATAACCCATGGGTGCAAAGATGGAGTAGCTCATCAACGCTGCAGAGACGTCGCTCAGTGCTAACGGAATGGAAATGATGTAGAGCACTATGGTGTATCCCTTAAAACGCATGTTCACAAAGAGGGCCAACAGTAGCGCCAGTACCAGTTGTAATGGTACCACCACACCGGTGATGAGCAAGGTATTCTTGAGCGTTTTCCAAAACTCCCCCGTGGACATGAGTTGCTGGAAGTTTCCCAATGCCCCCTTATCGCTGGTGAAAGCCAGTATAAACGTTTGCACCAGCGGATAGCCAAGAAAGAGCACCAAATATGCGAGGGTTGGTAAGAGCAATAAAAAAGGTACTATGTCTTTTCTGTATACCAAAAGGGATCACTCCCTTCTTATTGAAGGATGGGGAGCGCGAAGCTCCCCATCGTAGAAACCACAAAAGTTTCAAGATCAGAACAACATGGCATCGGGTTGTGGCAGCGGTGCTTTGGCGTCTTTGAAGATGTTTCTCAGGCGCTCACCGAGCTCTTCCAGCACTTTGACCGGGTCTTCGTTTTCGATGACAATCCTGCGAAACGCTACTCTGTAGGTATCGGTGAACTCACCACCTTTAGGGCCAAGACCGGGTATGAACGCAACAAGCGAATCCCTGGTGCTAGTCTGATTGATCACGCCCTCGGCGATGATCTTCAGCGCTCCTTCAGGGATGTATCCCGAAGCCTCCTTAACCACGGGGAAGAAACCAACATTTTGTAGTATCTTCACCTGAACTTCGGGACTTGTCATGTAGTCGATGAGTTTGAGGGCATCATCCACATCGGGAGCGTTCTTGGGGATAGCCAATCCAACTAGAACTATAATGTAACCCCTTCCCATAGGACCGGCAGGTACCGGAACCACCACGAAATCGTCGGGTTTTTCCACTATGGCGTTCTTAATCCTGGCGGTATGGTCCCACGCGATCAAGACTTCTCCTCTCAGGAGCGGCTCGTCCATGGCAGCCCAAGTCGAACTGGCTGGGTGGATGTACTTGTAGAGCCGTTTCAAGTATTCCCACATCTCCAAAGCTCTGACGCTGTCGAATTTGAGCGCCTGTGCACCGGTAAATGACGGGTAGATGTAACCATGAAGGAACCTGTGCCAGAGCCCTCTCGGTGACATGGGAAATCCAATGGGAGGTCTTCCCGTCTTGATCTGGATCATCCTCGCCCATTCCAAAAGCGCGTCGTAAGTCCACTTCTCGGATCCGTAGATAACGTC
>QMVO01000341.1 GCA_003661125.1 Methanosarcinales archaeon | reverse complement strand
CTTGTATAGTTTCACCGGCGGAGTTCTCATCCTTATTCTATCTGGTTTTTATCTTCAGCCGCTTAGACACTTCTATCTAATCAAGTTGTCTACGCCTAATTATATATATCAAATCTATTCATGTGTTAAAAATTCGCTCATTCTACACTAATAGCCGCTTGCTAACCGATCATTAAAGAATAAGGGACGGTTTTAGCTCTGGATGATTGTGCCGTCATCGAGAAGTTGGCAACTGGCCGATATCACGCCTCTAGTCTTATCCCATTCATAGTCTGTAAGTATGAGGTTTGTTATAGTCGCTTTATAGTATCCGGAGGGTGCCTTGATCAAGGTGAACTTTACTATGCCGGTTGAATCGGTTTTCCCAGCAAAATTCCAAGAGTCATCGAACTTCCCGTCGCCGTCCTTGTCCCACTCTAGAGTCATCTCAACCCTAACACCCTCTAGCGGGTTACCGTTACCATCCACAACCTTGACGTAAGTGTAGAGGAAGATGTTCGGGCCGCTCTTTTTTGAGCCGAATGCTATGCTTTCAACATACATCGTTAATGCTGCCTTCTCAACAACAGAGACTATTAGCTCCTTAAAGTTATCAGCCGTATCCGTTTCGCCTTCCACAACACTGGCTTCCGCCCTGAGAGTGTGGTTCCCTAAGGAAGACCCAGTTGTGTTCCAAGTAAACCTTATCGTCTGTGATTCTCCAGCAGCTAATGTAACTGTTTTCGAACCGATAAGGAGACTGTCAGTAATATCGGTCAAGCTAAGTGTGAAGATCTCCTCATACGTGCCTTCGTTTGTCACGTCCACGTCTACATCTACGATGTCTCCCTCCCCCACTTCTGAGGGCGCATCTATAGCGATTACCGCTACGTCATGAGATGGTTCCTTCACTGTTACAGTCGTCGTCTTGGAGTTGTCTGCTATGTCTATTTCTCCCTCCACAATGCTCACAGAGGCATTTAGTATATGATCTCCTATCGTGGCTTCAGTTGAATTCCAACTGAAGGTCAAAGTCTCTGAGGACCCCGCTGTTAGGATGACGACCTCTGAGCCTATGGTGACGCCGTCAGTGGCATCAGTTAAAGTCACCGTAATTGTCTCTTCATAGGTTCCCTCATTAGAGGTTGTTATGTTGATTGAGGCAACATCGCCCTTCACCACCCATGATGGAGCAGAAATATCTGTTACAGCAACGTCGTGAACATCAGTTTTCGGCGCAGCTTCGTCAGCATCAACCAAACCATATCCATATTTCTCATCGAAACCAGCTGGACCAAGATCGTCAGCGGTGTCCCGCAGACGCTGTCTAACTTCCACGTTTGTTAGGTTGGGATAAGAAACCATGATTAAGGCTGCCACTCCTGAAACATGGGGGCAAGCCATAGATGTTCCGCTCTTTTCGCCGTATCCCCCGCCCAATAAGGTTGATTTGATATCCACTCCCGGAGCTGCCAACTCGACATCCGGCCCCGTGCTCGACCACGATGCCCTCTCATCGTTTATGTCAGTTGCTGCAACAGCGATTACAGAACTGTACTTAGCGGGATATAGTACGTTGTCGCCCTTTCCCGGCGGGTTTCCCTCATTCCCAGCGGCTGCGACCAAAAGAATCCCATTTTCGTATGCTGTATCACAGGCGTCGTGGAGAGCTGTAGAATCTGATTTTGATCCCAAGCTCATCGATATGATCTGCATTCCATTCTCTATTGACCACTCGATTCCTGCAATAACGTCGCTGACGTAGCCGCTTCCGCTGTTATCTAGCACTTTAACCGCGTATAGATGAGCTTCAGGGGCAACTCCAACTACTCCAAAATCGTTATCCTCTGCTGCAACAATACCAGCGACGTGAGTTCCGTGGCCATTATCATCCATCGGGTCGTCGTCATTATTTACGAAATCATATCCACCATGGAAATTTTCATCTAAATCTGGATGTTTATAATCTATCCCTGTGTCGATGATCGCGATCTTAATCCCACTACCCTTATTATATGAGTGGACCTTTTCCGCATCGATGCGATCAACACCCCAAGGCAACTCTTGCTGAACTGCGTAGACTCTATAATCAGCTTCAACATATACAACCCCTTTAGACCTCATAATCTTACTAATATTTTCTTCCGGCATCCTCGCGGATATTGCTGGGATCACCGTATATACGTACCTAACTTCACCGCCAAAAGACTTAACGAGCTCAGGATCAGGAGATTCCTCGAAGCCAATGATTACACGAATCTTTCCTCCTCCAGAGCCTGCAATTCCCATCGGAAAAATTGACAGCAGAATCAGCAGAACCATTCCAAAAACTAGATTTTTCTTCATGCAAGTTCACACCAATTCATAAATAATTTGTTATAAAGATAAAGATATAAGAATTGCTGTATGTACGAATATTATCATAAAATTTTGCGATTTCCGCGATAAATAAGAAGCCAAATACAACCCAGTTTACATGTTTAGTTATTTCCTCGGATATTTAGCCTCGGCTCAATCTTCACAAAGCCTGTAGCCATCCAAACTGAGGCGTCCCTTACACCGTCGACACCTTTCACCTTGTTAACTAGATCATTGAAGTGATCCATATCTCTTGCGTGGAAGATGGCGACAGCGTCGTATTCTCCCGTGCACTGCAATATGTAATGTATATCCTCAAATGAGGATAATTCGTTAAAAACTTCCCGGAGCTTTTGTGGATCGATCTTCAACAATAGTAAAGCGGTGAGATATAAACCGAATTTAACTGGGTTCACAAGGGCCATAAATCTAACGATAACTCCCTTGTCCAGAAGCCTCTTTACTCTAAATCGAACTGTTGATTCTCCTATGTGAAGCTGACGGGCAATCTCTGCAAAGG
>QMVO01000340.1 GCA_003661125.1 Methanosarcinales archaeon | reverse complement strand
CTTTTATGGTTGGACTCATCTTTGGAAGCCTTTTGGCTTCGTTCATGAGTTCGAAACCCATGCTGCTCACTCCTTCACCATCCGAATAACTCGCGAAGAAAATCCAGAAATCCCGTTCGTTTCTTCTTCGGAGCTTGTTCGAGTTCCTTTCGAGATTCCACCATTAGTGCTCCAACGCAGGCCGAGTAGATGGGATCCCGCAACACTTCATCTGGTCCTTCTACTGGTGTGTGCGAACCACCCTCTGGGTTGCCGGTTCTCACGAATCCTTTGAACACTTCGGCAGAGGTGTCCACTACACCTGGTAGTTTGGCTCCCCCACCTGTCAGGATCACAGAAGATGGTGCAAACTCAACGAAAGGAATCGTAGAGGACGAAAGAATCTCGAAAGCAACCTTTCGGGCGCGATTGAGAATCTCTCTCAGGCGCGCGTAGATCACCACAGAAAGTTCATGTTTTCTGATCTTCCGTCTAGTTCTGCCGTCCAACCCGTAATAGTCGATTTCGGTGTTGGCATCTGGGAGGTTCATAGACGCATGCCCGAAGTTCTTAACGAGCCGTTCGGCTTCTGCGATGGAAGTATGGAGAACCTTGGCAACATCTTTGATCACATATTTGAATCCCAGCGTACTCACTGCTAACGCCACCGGGACACTGTTTACGAAGGAGGTCACGGTCACGAAGGAGTGTCCGAGATCCACCACGAAGCTTCCTTGCTCTCTTTCCGCTTCCGTGGTGGTAGCATACCCGGCAGCGATGCCCGGAGAATAAAAACTCACCAGAACATCGCCCGCGATCCCTTGCAAGATTTGTTTGATCGAATCGCCTTTTGCAGACGACACAGTAGCGGTGTAGGCGTCCACTGACAGTTTTTGTGCCTCCAATTCTAATGGGTTTATCACCTTTCGAGTACCATCCAGCGTGTACTGCATCGGAAAGACGTGAAGAACAGTTGTGGGTTTCACTTCGAACCCCTTTTCTCCCCCTAAACTGCTGAGGAGTTCCCTCAGGATTGTTTCATCGATCACGACGGGACCTTCCGAATCAAGATCGATCTCGTGATTTGACCGTGAAATGGCGTAAGAATCATCACTGAAGACAGCCCTTATCTCTTCGTAACCGGTTCGCCCAATCTGCGTACTGATCTCATCCAACACGGCTTCCACACTTTCTTTTAGTGCTACAGCGTCTTTTATCCCGGAGGTGTCTATACCGCGAGTCCGGGTTTGAGCGTACCCCAGCACTTCGAACCCTGAGGGAGAGCTCCGCACCGCGATCCCTTTAACCGCTGAGGTGCCGATGTCTAAAACCACCACGTTACCACGTTTGCCCATTTCACCACCCCACCCTCAGCACACTTCCATCGTTTAGTATTCTCAGGGAAACGTTTCTCCATTTAGAGGTGACACACTCAACAAAGACTTCTGGATGTTCGAAAACGATCTCCCAATCTGCAAACTCCACTTTCTTTCTACCTACCGCGTAGACAACTTTGTGCGATACCATTACATCTGACACATAGTTCACCAGGTCTGGGAAAAGATAAACGATCTTGGATATAACGACTAGGCTATCGTTTGATAAACGATTTCTGTAGCCGGATTCGATCTCCCATTTTACGTCAGAAAAAACCCATTCCTTGGGATTGGGTAATGCAACACTGGAACCCACGATCCTCCCAGCTGTATCGATTCTATAATACACCCCTTCATCAAATATCCAAAGGTTTGGTAGAATTCTTTCATTGCCGAAAGGTTCCGTAGCTTCTTTTTTTGTCAGCATCAGCAAGCATTCAAAGATGCTTGTCAATAGCAAAACCACGATAACCCACTTCAGTCGAAAAGCTTCTTCACGCATTCCTTCATATGTCGAGATCGCTCACCTTAAGAGCATTTTGTACGATGAAAGTTCGGCGTTCATCTACGTTCTCTCCCATGAGCACCGATAACACCAGATCCGCTTCTTCGGCGTCTTCTACCGAAATTCTTATCAGCTTGCGTGATGCGGGATTCATTGTCGTTTCCCATAACTGAGATGGGTTCATTTCCCCCAAACCTTTGTAGCGTTGCACCTCAATCTTTTGACCATTCAGCTGTTCTCTGAACGCTTCCAACTCCTCATCACTATAGAGATAATGAATTTCCTTTCCGAGTCGGACCGCGTACAAGGGGGGAACTGCGCTGTATATATATCCCATTTCGATCAAAGGCCTCATGTATCGATAGAATAACGTCAACAGGAGTGTCCTTATGTGAGCTCCATCTACATCGGCGTCCGTCATGATTATGATCTTTCCATAACGCAACTTGCTCAGATCGAAGTCCTCACCTATTCCTGTTCCGATGGCTACAAGTATGTCGCCTATCTGCTCATTTTTCAGCAGCTTGTCGAGCCCGGATTTCTCCACATTGAGTATCTTCCCTCTAAGGGGTAATACCGCTTGAAAGTTTCTATCTCTCGCTTGTTTTGCTGATCCACCTGCGGAATCTCCCTCCACAATGAAAAGCTCGCTGGATGCGAGGTCGTTGGAGATGCAATCCGCCAGCTTTCCAGGAAGTGTGGTGCTTTCAAGGGCATTCTTTCTCCTCACCAAGTCTCTTGCACGCTTGGCTGCAATTCTCGCTCGCGCCGCGCTGATGACGCGCTCAATAATCACCCTGACAATCTTTTCATTTCGTTCAAAGTACTCGGAAAGCCTCTCTCTGAAGATCTTGGATACCGCTTCATAGACTTCTTCGTTGCCCAGTTTTGCCTTGGTCTGTCCTTCAAACTGAGGTTCTTTTACCAGAACGGAAATTACTGCAACGAGGCCTTCCCTTACATCGCTTCCTTGCAAGGAGAGATCCTTCTCTTTGATCAT
>QMVO01000339.1 GCA_003661125.1 Methanosarcinales archaeon | reverse complement strand
TTTTTCCGCTTCCATAGCCACCGCCTCGAAAAGTGGTTTGACTATGAATTTTATTTTTCTGTATTTAAATGTTCTAACAATTGCTGCGGATTAAATCCGAAGATTTTACTTGTTATAGTACAAGTAGCGAGTGTTCGGAACTCCATAGTTTCGGAACTACTGTTCACAAAGAAAGTTTGATCAAAGAAACTTATATCTTTTGATAAAACTTTTTTCTAAAAAGTTTTATTTTACACTCGCTCTTAGGATGTCGCTTGCAGTTAATATCCCTATGGGGATGCCAGGAGCGGGACTCAGAGAAAGAATCAATAATCTGTGGATGTTCAAGTCGCGCATAATATCTGCGGCTTTCTTTAGCGTCGTTTCGGGGTCTATTGCTCTCACAAAGGTAGACATAACATCCTCTGCTGTTAATCTGTTCCAATCTCGGTCAAAGAATTTAATAATATCTATCTCTGATATAACACCCACAACCTCGCCGTCAGGCGCAGTGACAGCAATCCCCGAGATGTCCTCCCTTATTAGGAGTTTTGCAATTTCGCTTACCGGGGTGTCAAACGCTACAGTAATGACTCCTCGCGTCATCACATCTCTTACTCTCTTCTCTTTTGACAAGTCCATTTTAAACCCCTTTACTTCTCTTGCTCATTATATACCCTTCAACCATTATATTATAGCATACCTTTAATTAAATAAATAGGTGCTTAACTGTTAAGAAGACTTAATTAAAAGAAGACGATAAAATGGCTGATGAAACGCCTGAGGGAGAGCCAAAAGGGAAAAGTATTATCGAGCTTATAGCTTCTGTTCAGCGAGCAGGGAATGAAAGAGGAAAACGGATTTATTTCGACAGCAAGAGCATAGAAGAGATAAGAAAGAAATGTGGCGATGATTTTTTCTTATTCACCGAAAGAACCTTACTTGCTTTTGTTGACCCCGTGGGGGAGAAGATCACGCTCACCTCGCTCAAGGGCGTTTACAAGAAGTACCTTTAATTTCTCCGCCTGCTCCTTTGTTAATTCGATGTCTACCCTGCCAAAGGTGATGATTACGTTGCTGCCCACCATTACCTGCACGTCTATCTCCATGTTGCTCTTACTCCTTTTCCTCTCCCTATTTCTTTTTACACATACGGTGTGAGTCCTAACTTAATACTGTCATCCGCAATAATGGTTTCCAGGCAATGCAATCCAGTAGCAGGACGAACGCCGTAAAGGACAACCGTGGAATCAAGTTCAGCCAACTTTAGGTATGTGGTTGATAGATGGGTTAGCTCTCCGCATAATTCAAGCTTTGGATTTACTCCGAGGACAACCACGTTCCCTGCTGCTCTCGTATCCGTCATCACACAAGATAGCCATTTCACCATGGTTCCAAGCTTTCCCTTTTCCTTCAACTGATATGGGTGCTCTAGCGTATCTGTCCCTATAGAGGATAGGACAGGAGGCTCCAATTGAGAAACAAAGCTTCTAATTATGCCCCAATCCAATTCTATTGACTTACCCTCCAAGAATTTTACGTTTTCACTTATCTCATATTCCCTTTTAGCAGGTCCTATCTCAAAGACCGTCATATATTTCATATAATCCTCTTTGCTTACAAAAGGTAGCAATTGCGCTCTTAGATGTCGCTCGTCCCAGCCACAGCACGGAAGGCATATGCAGTGATTCTTCTGCACTATGCAGTTTATGAGCATGTGAATGACGATTGACTGGTATCCCCAGATGGACATATCATCTCCCATCTCGATTACATTAAAGCTGCCTCTTTCGAATCCGCCACCCAGGATGGTATCCATCTCCTCGTTACCCGTGGATATATGCGTTTCAGTATTTTGCACGGGCTGTACGCGCAGTTTTCTCCCCACTCTTTTGCGTTTGAACGGTTCGATGTATTGAAACCTACCGCCCTCTAAGGAAAAAGGGTATCGTGGCTGATTTATCCTCACACCTCTTAATTTCTCCAGTTCCAGCTCTCTTGCATTTCTGTGGTCTATCGTTAGGCGGTTGAGCGTTACTACACCATCTACCATGTAATCAAGCGTGGTGGGTGAAATTCCAAACTTCTCCGACACAAGTATTAAATTCATCTCTTCATGCCTTGCTAATTCTGTTACTGCTGCTGCCAATGAGTCTATCTTCTCCTTCTCGCGCTCTATCTGTGCTGTTATCGCTTCCCAGCTATCAATTACCACGGTAGCGGGTTTTTTTATTTTCCCTAATCGGGAATAAATCGTATCCGGGAAAGATTGAATCCCCGGGATTATATCTGAGGAAACGTACAATTTCGTGGCATCTATTACATCTATCGGTGGAATACTTTCGCCCAGCCAGGGGAATTGTTCGTAAAGTGAGGAAGGAGAGACCCTTGTTGAAAGGTAAACGGCATTGGGGGAACCAAACGAGCGAATTAACTCAAGTGCAAGCATTGTTTTACCCGTCCCAGGCGCACCTCTTATCAGCAGTGAATAGCCCTTTCCTCCGGACATTGCGTCCACCAATTCAGGAGGTATCTTCGCTTTTGTCATATTGTAATAAAAGTATTTTATATTATATTATATATAAATGATTTCTTTCCTAACGGGATGTTTTTCCCAAAGAAAAAGCCCACTCAAAGCTAATATAATTTGTATATGAAGAAGATAAAAATAAGGACAATTGGGGACATGGAAAGTCTTCCGGAAGGTGAGATTGTAGAAGTTGAATCTTGTGATGTTAAATTTAGACTGGTTGAAGAAGACGCTCTAACCTGACTTTCAGAGTTGTATAGGCTACAACCCGAAAAGCCTATCCGCAAACCCCAACTTTTCGATAATCTCCTTTTGCTCTTTAGTGAGAACAGAAATTTTATCACGCCTTTCTCCCC
>QMVO01000338.1 GCA_003661125.1 Methanosarcinales archaeon | reverse complement strand
GTGTAAAAATCTTCTTTCTTTTGAGAACGCTAAATCCTTGAGCGACATCGCTCTCGCTGCTACCCCTTTATCGTTCGTCACCACCATACCTCCTTCTCCTGTTGTTATTATTTTATTTCCGTAAAAACTGAAACAGCCAACATCTCCTATCCCTCCTGTTTTCTTCCCCTTATATTCTGCTCCATGCACCTCTGCTGCATCCTCCACCACATACAAATCATGCACCTCTGCTATTTCCAATATTGGGTCCATATCGCAGGGATGCCCGTAGATATGCACTGGCATTATCGCCTTCGTCCTATCCGTTATCTTTTCCTCTATTTTATTAACGTCCATGTTCCATGTCTCTGGTTCGGCATCAACGAGAACAGGTTTTGCACCACAGTAAACTACTGCAAACGCAGAAGAAATCATTGTGAATGCAGGAACGATGACTTCATCTCCTTTTTTAATGCCAAGCGATGCCAAAGCCAGGTGCAAAGCGGTTGTTCCACTTGTTGTCGAAACACCAAATTTGCAACCGCAGTATTCCGCAAACTTTCTCTCAAATTCCTCAACGTATTTCCCCTTTGAAGATATCCAGTTCGTTTTTATGCAATCAACCACATATTCCAGTTCCTTTTCCCCTATAAATGGTATGCATACCGGTATCATTCTTCTTCTCCCACTGCTTTTGCTATCGCTACTATATTCCAAATATTCTCATTTACTTTTCCATTTAAATCCATAAAAGGACAAATATTCAGCAATTCAAACCCCGCTTCCTCCAAATAATGTTTTATCTCTTGCGGGAAATAAAACCTGATAACGTGCGTCTCCTCTATCTCATCTATCACTTTGCCATTCTTTATCACAATCATTTTGTAATGCGACTTGCTGATATGATTGAAAGCATCTAATTCTGGCTCTACCGTCCTGATGATTTTTATCCCCTCATCTTCCATTATTTTCACCCTCACAGAAGGCAGTATTCTGAGAACAGCCAGTCCGTTCCAGAAATCAAAGACAAAAAGTGAATTTTCTTTCAAATGCCTTCTTATATTTCTCAATGCCTTCAAAACATCTTCCGTCTCTGTTATGTAATCTATTACCGCGAACATACAAATGCTGGCATCGAATTTTTCATCGAGCTGAAAATCTCTTAAGTCCATAACTTGAAAATCAACATCTATGTTTGAACTCCTTGCTTTTTCTTTTGCTCTCTCAATCATAATCTCTGATGTATCAAATCCCACATACCTATATCCCCTTTTCGCCAAAGGAATTGCATGACCACCTGTTCCGCATCCTCCCTCTAATATGCTTTTTACATGCTTCTCAGAATATTTACTAAAAATCTCCTCTAAGAAATCGCATTCCTTTTCGTAATCCTTATCCTGATATAATATATCGTAGTATTCTGCATATCTTCCAAAAACACCTGTCATTATCAACACCACCCCTTGCTTTCGAAGAGTTTGAATAATTTCTCTTCTTCCTTTCCCCATATCTTTACACTTTTTCCAACTCGTGATGATTCATAGATTCCGTGTGCCATCTGAACAGCTCTTAATCCATCAAATCCTGTCGGCATAGGATGCGACTGATTGAGCATCGCTTTCATATATTCTTTGAATTCAACATCGTATGACTGAGGAGGTAGCTTAGAATAATCATACACAAATTCTGATCCGTCTCTTTTACCGTGAATAACTTTGCAGTTTGGATTTCTATTATCAATGCGTATGTATCCTTCTGTGCCGTATATCTCCATGTACATATAATCCGCCCACTCAGTCCATGAGGATTGAATGAAAGCATGTGTTCCATTCATGAACTTGAAAGTGCCAAAAGCATTGTCTTCCAGCGAAGGATCTATGGGGTGGTACATCCTCGCTGTATAGCCTGAACACTCTTTTACCTCACCCAAGAACCATCTATAAATATCTAAAAGGTGGCTTCCATTATCTAAAAGCGTCCCTCCACCAGCTATATCCGGGTTTGAAAACCATGAATTGTTTAACTGCCACCCCGAATTTCCTATCCATCCTCTTACATAAAGCAATTCGCCGATTGCATGATCATCCAACAACTCCTTAGCCTTCTGAACACTTGGAAAATATCTGAGATTTGAACTCACTTTTAGATATACTTCATTTTCTAATGCCGTTTTAACCATTCTTTTCGCCTCTTCCGGGTTCCTTGCTAATGGCTTTTCACACAAAACATGTTTCCCTTCCGCAAGTGCTCTCGTTGCAATCTCCGCATGGAATTTATTTGGCACGCTAATCACCACACAATCAATGTCTTTCTTGTTTGTCACACTATTGAAATCCGTGTAATAATCTACGCCAAACTCTCTCCCTGCTGCTTTCGCTTTTTCTTCCTGTGCATCCGCTACACAAATCAACTCCGAGTTCGTGTGTTCGACTATCCTTTTTATTCTCCTCATTCCCATTCTACCGCATCCAACAACACCAAATCTTATATACTTCATTTTTTATTCACTCCTTTATTTTTATATGTTTCGAGTACTTTATTAAAAAGCTCCTCATGTATATCATTAAGTTCCTTCGTCGTGTCAATTATTGGGATATTAAGTGATTTAGAAATATTCATAAAATTTTCACGCATAACTTTAAGGTATTCCAACGCATCCTCCTCCATCCTCCATCCATCAAGACTTTCCTGCGTATCGTCTTTCCGCAAGTCAGAAACCTCGGGAGGAATATCAAGCATGAACGCTAAATCAGGTTGTGGGAACAATTTCAACATAATTTTTGATGCTCTTTCGTTATATAATCCATCGTGCATAAGAGTCGCCATCAAATCATAGACGTATCTATCGCAAAATACCGTTTTACCTACAAGCAGGTGTATCTTAATC
>QMVO01000337.1 GCA_003661125.1 Methanosarcinales archaeon | reverse complement strand
CGGACTGGCGCCAAAAGTGGAGCAATCAGGGGATTATACGAGATACGCAAGCCCTGTAAGGGCTTAACCATGTGCCGAAAAAGGAAAAGGCACGAAGAGATGAATGTCGAAATATATGGGTTCCCGAAAAAGGAAAGAAGAGGGGCATGACTCCGAAAGGAAGAATGGACGGATGAAGGAATAAGTTTAATATAAATCAGGATGTGTATAGGTAAAGAGGTTGAGGTGTTTTTCAGAGATGATAAAGGGAGAAATAAGTGACAGTGGCTCACCAATTATAAAAACGAAGATCATTGGTAGCAGGGCCGAAATTGTTACCGATGAAAGAAGTCAAATTGCGAATGAAAAGGAATGCAAATAAAGGAGAAATGGATGAAAATATAAAATATCTCGTGTTTGGAATATGCGTGGCATTTGTGCTACTTTGTGCTTTCGCGGGTGTGAGTGCGGCATCTGCAGCGACCGGGAATGTGGGAGAATGGGAATTGGTTCATGCGGTGGGGGATGAGGTAGTGACGCCTTTTTACGAAAACACAACGCATCACCATCTTTTT
This sequence comes from Methanosarcinales archaeon, assembly GCA_003661125.1. GTDB lineage: Archaea > Halobacteriota > Syntropharchaeia > Alkanophagales > Methanospirareceae > QMVO01. Next base: position 2,315 of record QMVO01000337.1, on the reverse strand, counting down.
TGTTTGATCATCCGCCGCAGATAAGAGAAGGGAGGGATTTTCATTCACCTGTCACCCCTGAGAGGATTAGAAGAGATATGAAAGCTCACGCTGTTCATAGCTCTGGTTCAAACCCAGCGCCTGAAGAAGAATGGAACAGTACTTTTGGCGGGTCAGATGATGATTGGGGCTCATCAGTTCAGCAGACCTCAGATGGTGGATATATCATCGCTGGCTACACATACTCTTACGGTGCTGGTGGCGCTGATGTCTGGCTGATAAAAGTGAAAGGAGAAGAACCGACAGAACTTAAAGTCCACAACCTCGACACAGGCGAAGATTTCTCAACGATACAGGCTGCGATAGATGATGCTGATACAAAAGATGGGCATACGATTATTGTTGATGCCGGGACGTATTATGAGAATGTGGTTGTGAATAAGTCGCTTACTCTTAAAGGGATTGGCATGCCGGTTGTGATTGGTAGTGGGGAATCTGCGATTAACGTAACAGCGAATGGGTGTACAATCGAAGGATTCAAAGTCATGGGGATTGCTGGTATTATCGTTGTTTCTGACGGTAATGCGATAAGGAACAATAATATCTCAACTGATTTTACTGGTATTAGCGTTGTTTCTGACAGTAATATGCTAAAGGATAATGTGATAACGAACAATACTATCTCAACTGGTATGATAGGGGTAGCGATACAAAACTCTTCATCAAATATACTTTCTTATAATACCATCAATACCACCTCAAGCAACGACTGGGGGATAATTATAGGTCGCCCCTATTATAATAAATCCTGTTCATCCAATAACATCCTAATTGGCAATACCGTTAATTCAACAATACGTGGAATTGAATTATATGTATCCAATAATAACATTCTTGCAGAAAACGCTGTCAGTGCAAATTGGTTGGGAATAAGATTGGTCTGCTCTTCCAACAATACTCTGAATAACAATACAATTTTTGGTGTATTTATACCAGAAGATCCTTACAAAGCGGGAGCTATTGTTTTGCGGGAATCATCCAATAATAATGAAATTAGAGGAAACAATGTTCACTCAAATGCTTTGGGTATCAACTTAGTAAAAAATTCATCCAACAACACGGTCACAGACAACATTGTCACCAATAATATGATTGGTATATACTTAGGAGTGGAAAGTCCTCATGGTAATTTCATTTATCATAATAACTTAATAAATAACACACTTGAAAATGAGACATACAACGCGTACGCTGATATCGGCAACAACTCATGGGACAGCGGCTACCCATCCGGCGGCAATTACTGGAGCGATTACAATGGTTCTGACTTATATCATGGACCAAATCAAGACATACCTGGCAGTGACGGCATTGGCGATACACCGTATAATATTCCAGGCGGTGCAGGTGCACAAGACCGTTATCCATTCATGAATAAAAATGGTTGGCTATATCCATACACAAAAACAGATGTAGGCGTTACCTCTAACATAACATTAGCCAATCCAAGTGATTTAGTACCATATCTCCCACCTGAATATGCTGGTATGGATATGAGCGCCGCAGTCGTGCTCACCGTAAACGTTACCGATAATACGCCAGACAATTTAACTGATGACGCATATACGGATATAACCATAAAAATCGGCGAACTCGATATAGAAACATGCAAAGTCTTCAAAACAGGAATTGGATTCTTACCAGAGGTTGACGATGTAACCATACTTCCAACTGTTGACGGAGATCCTGCATTCTTGAGGGATCTGGCTAACAAAACGGTTACCGTTCGGCTCTATGTGGGCGACCCGCTTCTCGGTGTGATACCCCCGGCTGTACCTTCTGTCTTCGACACCGGTAAGGGCACTTATCCGAGCATAATGGGAACGCACAAAGGCGAAATAAAACCTTCATGTAACATCACTGTTAGCAAATTATATACTTATCCCTGCCCTGGAACAGGCGGGCATACAGAATCTATTAAATTAGAGGAAAACGGCACTTTGATAGCAAACGGCACCTGGGAAGGCTATACAGGCGACTGGCATAACATCACATTACATAACGCAACTGGCAATGCTCCTTACGTCAGACTGTTGAAAGGTCATAGTGTGTAGTCCTGAAATTTTTGACTTTATAAACCCTACCTCTCATTCCCAACCACCTCATCAAAAAGCTTGAATGCAACACCTAACCTTGCCTCTACCGGCAACCTACTCCAGAAAGCATCTTCTGGTGTTTGGAGATAGTGTTTGGTGTCAAGGCTCTCATGGAATCTTACGTTGTTGTACCAGTAAACGAAGTCATCCAAGCCATCAAAATCGTCTCTGTACCTGTTG
>QMVO01000336.1 GCA_003661125.1 Methanosarcinales archaeon | reverse complement strand
TAGCTGTCTCCGAGAGAGATCCTTATCTCCCTCAGTCTTTCCGGATCCGTTTCCTTTACCGCGAGCTTTTCGAAGAGATTCACCGCCTGTTGGATGATAGCGGGATCATCGAATTCCAATCCCGTTTTCAGTAGCCCAATGGCTTTGTTGAAGTCCAAAACGGTATCCCCGTAAACGTTCGCTAACGCGAACACAAACAAAACGAGCAAAACCCCAAACTTTAGGTGTTTCAAGGGTCACACCCCCTTGTCAGTTTTTTCGTTTCTTCTTGCTTTGCCTTTCTTTGGCAAATTCCACGACCACCCGCCTGTCCGGTTCCCTCCCCACGGAGTAACTTCTCAGTTCACTGAACTTCTTGATCGTTTCGTGTACGATGCGTCTCTCTGCCGCTGACATGGGTTCAAAGGTGAAACGGCGTCGCGATTTCAAGATCTTCTGTGCGATCTTGTGGGCCATTTCCTGGAGTTCTTTTTCCCTCTGTCGGTCCAACTTCGGAAGTTGAAATCTCACCGAATAGCGTGTACTGGTGAAACGATTTGCGTGGATGGTGAGGATGTATTCCAAGTCTCTGAAAAGTCCCCTTTCTACATCCTCAAGCTGTTTGGATCCATTCACGCTGATCTTGGTGCTCCGGCGGTCTGACTTGACTGTGAAATCTACCTGCCATCCTGCTTTTTCGAAGATGCTTCTCAGGACTTCTTCGATCCTTCTTTCGATAAAACGTGGGGTGAGACTGACTTCCACTTTCGCTTCCCGCTTTCCAATGCCAAAAAAACCCCTTTTCGGTTCTTGAACGACAGAAACCGTGTATTCCTCATCTTTTGGCTTTACTTTCAGCTTTCCAATAGCATTCTTTACAGCTTCTTCTATGGTTTCACCAATTCCATCGATCTTGAGCAAGATAAATCCCTCCACAACGCCGAAGTGCGAAGCTTAAATGTCGAGTAGCTCTCTGAGCGTCAACCCCTTTATATTGTACTTCTTGTAAATGTAAAGTGTGGACAGAACTTGTATCAACGCGTTCATGGTGTAGTAGAGGAACAGGCCCGACGGCAGGTTCATGAAGAGAAACGGGAAGATCACGCTCATGATGATCGACTGCCACGCCGTTCTTTTGTCCTGACTGGTGATCAGTGCCGAGTAGAGGTAGAGGAATATACTGAGCAACACGAAGATGATGTTTTGGGAGAACCCTCCGGCGCTGAGATCTTGCCAAAGCAGGAACCGCGGTCCGAAGGCGAACTCTTCGCCAAAGTATCGGATGACCGCGTAGAGTAAGAAGAAAATGGGCATCTGTACCAACAGGGGAAGACAACCCGATGCGGGATTGATCTTCTTCTCTCGATAGAGTTTCATCAGGGCTTCCTGCTGAGCTTTGGGATCCTTGTATTTCTTCCTTATCTTCTCTATGTAGGGTTGCAACTCCTTCATCCTCACCATGGACTTCATCTGTGTGTGGTAGAGGGGGTACAGAACGAGTCGGACCACGATGGTGAAGATGATGATCGCCCAACCGAAATTGTGCGTCCAGCTGTAAAGCCAGGACATGAAGGCTACTAACCCGTAAAAGATGGGATCATACCAGCTTTTCGCTTTGGGGAACCGTTTCAACGCCGCCTTCAACCTATCGTACTGTTGCGGAAACTCCGCCGATAGAAAGGTGTATTTCAACGGTGCGAGCATACCGCGCAGTTTGATTGGACCTTTGAAAGTGAGAGCGTTACCTGAAATGGAGTGATCTTGTCCCGTCCAGTCGAAAACGACAACGCGCTTTTTGGAAGAATACGAAAGAAAGACACCTTTCCAGTTCTCGTCGTAAACCAACCTGGGAAGAAGGAGAGTCAAAGTAGAGGCCCCGGGTGTCACGTCTACATCTAATCTGTAATGTGGGCCGTTGATGAAGGTAATAGTCTTCTCTATTCCGCCTTCATAGTTGAAGGTCAATCTTGCGTTTCCCATCTCGTCGTTCTGAGGTTCTATCTTGTATGATCTGGGAAGAATCAACTGATCCCGGTATTTTAGATCGAATCCGTCTCCGTCGTAGGTGTACACATGCGTTCGCCTTTCGAAGACGAAGAAGACGTCCTTGAGAATGCCCTGAGATGTGTCGAAGATGTACTCCGCCGTTCTCGTCTTCACGGTGAGTTGGGTTCCAGAGGCGTCGAAGCTGATCTCGTTGGTCATACCGAGGACCGGAACGAGTACGAAAAACAAGACTGTCAACGATCTAAAAGTTCTTCTCACGATGTTTTCCTCCTCCAACTGAAACGTTCAGGTACAGGATCTTCTCCCCCTGGATTCCAGGGCACACACCTGAGGACTCTCTTGATCCCGAGATAAAGCCCTTTGAGAATGCCAAAACGCCTTACCGCTTCGAATGTGTATTGAGAGCATGTAGGCGTGAAGCGGCAAGAAGGGGGTTTCAAGGGTGAAATAAACCGCTGATAAAACCTTATCAATCTCAAAACTATTCGTTGCACCATAACGACCCCATCAAATCATCCAGCAACGTTTTGACATCTCTATAACGCATCTTCTCGAACTCTTCCGAGAGCCTCTTCCTTGGGAGGACCACCATGTCGATCCGCCTCTTCCAAGATGCTTTGTGTAACCTGAAGTACTCTCTCACGTATCGCTTGAATCTATTTCGATCATGCGCTTTCCCAAACCTTCGGCCCACGATCACGACCAAACGTGAAACATCGAGCTCGTTGGGCCGATAGATCACAACCAAATACTGATTGGCCAATTTCTGGCCTGATTCCAAAACAGCATCTATTTCGCGTTTACGCTTCAGTCTCTCTTTCTTGGAAAAGGAGAAGGGCGAGCTCAGACCGCGAGTCTCTTCCTTCCTTTTTTCCTCCTTCTGGCC
>QMVO01000335.1 GCA_003661125.1 Methanosarcinales archaeon | reverse complement strand
GCTTGTAGTGGTAGGTGATAAAAGGATGGCTGTTTTTGACGATATTTCAGATGAAAAGCTACTCCTGTATCCACATGAAATCGAATGGGTCAATAGAATTCCAGTACCCCATATGAAGGATGCAGAAGCGGTAGAACTCGAAATGGAAGAACCATTAAAGGAAGAATGCCGGCACTTTCTCGATTGTATTTCATCGAGGAAAACTCCAAGAACAGATGGTAGAGAGGGTCTTAGAGTACTTGAAGTTCTACAAGCCTGTCAGGAATCGTTAGAGCGAATGGGCGAGCCGGTTTCACTGCAAAGGAGGCTTTATTTTGCTCATCCAACAGCGGTGGTAGATGAACCCTGCGAAATAGGAGAAGGAACAAAGATATGGCATTTCTCACATATAATGTCAGAAGCAAAGATAGGGAAAGGCTGTACCATCGGACAGAATATTATGATAGCTCATGGGGTGAGCATAGGAAACAACGTTAAGATACAGAATAACGTTTCAGTTTTTGAAGGCGTTATAATAGAAGATGACGTGTTCCTGGGTCCTTCTATGGTCTTTACAAACGTAACAAATCCGAGGAGTTTTATTTCCAGAAGGGCAGAATTTGAAAAGACTGTGGTGAAGCAAGGAGCTACTATTGGCGCAAATGCAACTGTTATATGCGGGAATACAATTGGTAAATACGCTTTTGTTGGTGCTGCCGCGGTTGTGACTAAAGACATCCCGGACTATGCTCTTGTGGTAGGGAACCCCGCAAGAATCACGGGATGGGTATGTGAATGTGGGATTAAATTAACCTTTTCTGATAACATCGCAGCATGCAAATGCGGGAAGAAATATAAGAAATCGGGGGATAGGGTGGTGGAGATCAAATAGATGAAAGTTCCGTTTCTCGATTTGAAGAGACAGTACGAAAGCATAAAAGAGGAGATAAACGAGGCTATTCAAACAGTTTTAGAGTCACAACAGTTCATCTTAGGTCCGCAGGTTGAAGAATTTGAACGCAGAATCGCTAATTATTGCAATGCCAAACATGCAATTGGCGTGGCGAGTGGCACGGATGCCTTGCTGCTCTCACTTAAAGCCAGCGGTATTTCCGGTGGGGTGGTAACAACGCCTTTCACCTTTTTTGCGACCGCGGGTGCAATCCATAATGCTGGCGCTACGCCTATCTTCGCCGATATTGAGCCGGATACTTACAATATAGATGCGGAAGAAGTGAAAAAGTTGCTCGGATCAAAGAGTAATAAAATGATAAGGGCAATCATTCCGGTTCATCTATTCGGTCAAGCAGCGGATATGGACGCAATAATGAAAATCGCAGAGGAACATGACCTCGTAGTAATAGAAGATGCAGCGCAAGCGATAGGCGAGGAATATAATGGGAAAAAGGTCGGATCAATGTCTATCGGGTGCTTCAGCTTCTTCCCATCGAAAAATCTCGGTGGGTATGGCGATGGTGGGTTAATAACAACTAATGACGATGAGTTAGCTGATAAAATAAGAACGCTCAGGATGCATGGAGCTAAACCAAAGTATTACCACCATGTTATAGGTTATAATACCAGATTGGACACTATTCAAGCAGCTATTCTTGCAGTGAAGTTAAACCATCTTGAGGAATGGACAACTAAGAGGAGAGATAACGCAAGATTTTACAGTAAGGCTCTAAGTGATATTACCGAAGACGAATTGGAGCTACCCCAAATTGCAGAGGGTAGGAAGCATATCTTTAACCAATACACTATCAGGGTGAAGAATGGTAGGAGGGATAACCTCAAGGAATTTTTAGAAGGACAGGGGATAAGTACTGCAATATACTATCCCTTACCATTGCATTTGCAGCCGTGTTTCTCTTTCTTAGGCTATAAGAGGGGTGATTTTCCAGTTGCGGAAGAAGCAAGCAAAGAAGTTTTGTCTTTGCCGGTATATCCAGATTTGGAGAGAGAGGAAAGGGAATATGTAGTAAAGAAGATTCTGGAGTTTTTTGAAGTAGAGAAAGATGTTCAGTAAAATGCACGAGGAATACAAACAGTGCATAGCAATCAGAGAAGATTTAAAGCTGTCACGGGGTAAAGCAGCAGTACAAGCCGCTCATGCCTCTATATTAAGCTACGAACTTGCTGCGCTACGAGATAGGAGGAAATGGAAGGAGCAGGGACAGAAGAAGGTCGTGCTGAAGGTGAACAGCCTCGAGGAGATATACCAATTAGAAGAGGATGCGAAGAAGCATGGGCTGCCGGTAGCAATCGTGGAAGATGCGGGTTTGACGGAAATCCCGCCGGGAACGGTGACTGCAATAGGAATAGGACCTGCGAGTGCAGAAACAGTGGATAAGGTTACGAAGGATTTGGAGTTGCTATAACACAGGGAATCAAACTTTTAGATCAAAACGCTTCGCAGACGAACTCCATTTGAGACCCACATTTTGGACATCTTGGAACGTCTTGGAACGTAATTAAATTTGAGGTGTTAGATGTGGATGGTAAATTAGATTTGCTTTATAACACGTTTGCGACAGAAGAAAAGAAAGGGTTTTGGGAAGAAGAACCGAAAAAAAAAGGGGCATGAAGTATAAGTTTTTGGAGGGGTAGATAGACGTGAGAATGTATTCTGCATGATAGTAAAATCATGATTTTGAACAATTTCTTCTTTTCTGGTTTTAACGGTTATCACGAATTTTCGATAAAATTTTCGTCCGATTTCTTTTAAATGTGCTTGTTTTCACAACTTCACCGGATTTTTTTGCTTTATTTTGCGAATAGACTCATTATAGCGAATATTTTTCCATTTAAAAATACCAAATAGCTTTTTATATTGTTTAATCAATTTTAGTCATTACTTAATGCGACATGGGCGAAGTGGAGGCGAAGGGGGATGGAGTAATGC
>QMVO01000334.1 GCA_003661125.1 Methanosarcinales archaeon | reverse complement strand
GTTTCTGGGAGCGGAAAGCTGATCCGAAGAAAGGCGGGGCGCGGACACAATACCGCAAAGAAAGGAAAGAAGAGATTGAGACAACTGCGTCAGGAAACGGTGGTCTCCAAAGCAATGGAAAAGCATGTCAGGAGATCTCTGGGACTGTGAGGTGAGCAAAGATGAGAGTTAAAACATCGGTTACGTGGAGAAGGAAAAGAAAGAAGATCCTCAAGAGCGCCAAAGGCTACAGGGGAGCTTTGAGCAGACGCTACAGATTGGCAAAGCAGATGTACTACCGCTCCGGTGCTTTCGCCTTCAGAGGAAGAAAGGAAAAGAAAAGAAACTTCAGGCGTCTTTGGATAACACGGATCAACATAGCCGCAAGGAACGCGGGATTGAAGTACAGTGATTTGATACACGGACTCAAACTGGCGGGAGTCAATATAAACCGCAAGATGCTGGCGGAACTTGCGGTACATGATGTGGAGGCATTCAACGCTTACGTTGAAGTAGCTAAAGAAGCCCTATCGAGAAAATGAAATTTATGAATGTAGCGGTATTACTGGCAGCAGGAGACGGGATACGTTTTGGAGGATACAAGCAATTCGAAAAGATCGGGGGTAGGATGGTTTACACCTACCCTCTTTCGGTCCTTCAGGAAATGGGATTGTTTGAAAGAATTGTCATCGTTCTTCCCTCGAGTGAACATTTCAACGTTGTCAAAGAAAACGTGGAGAAGATCGTGGGGGGGAAAACACGTCAGGAATCATCCCGCTTGGCGGTGAAATATCTTCGCGAAACTGCTCTTCCATCAGACTCTTTGGTTTTGGTACACGATGCGGTTCGCCCCTTTCTGAAGAAAGAAGGAGTCATAAAGGTGATGGAGGCGGCTCAGAAATGTGGCGCCGCTACCGTCGGAAAATACAGCACCGACACCGTCTATTTTGCCGGAGAAACCATCTCACTTCTGGATAGAGAAAAGATTTTCTTGGCGGAAACACCGCAAGTCTTCCGCTTCGATTTGCTGGAAGAAGGACACGAAAGAGCATTGCGTGATGGATTCAGCGCAACCGACGATATCTCCCTGGTGTTGAGGATCGGTGTAACCCCGCAATTGGTGGAATCAGATTGGTTCAACTTGAAACTCACTACACGGCGGGATATTGAGCTCTTCAACCTGCTGCTGAAGAGCGGTATTAGATCAAAGCTCCGATGAGGAAAACCGGTGAAAGAATTGCCCCTACAATAATGCCCCAGTCGCCAAGGTTTAGAAGCGGCAAAATGAAGAACACCAACGTTTCCAACTCCACGAGGATTGGCAGAGGCCAGAAGGGAACGTCTTCGCTGAAGAATGCCGTTTCGATCTTGCCGAGGAGGCCAGAGTGTCTTACCGCTTCGCTTCGACCGTGTTGGTTTCGACCTTCCACTAAGCGCTTGTATCCCACCCACATGGCTCCATTGTAAAAAGTGATGAAAATGAAAGCAAAGAGGATCAGCCACTCTTTTCCAAGAGAAACGTACCGGTAGGTGAGCCCAATTAACGCACCGTAGTTACGCAACGAATCGCCCGTGACCTCCAATCCCATGCCCAATTTGGTGAGACGACCAGTGGCTCGAGCCACAGGACCGTCAGCACAGTCGAAAAAGTATGCCAGTTCGAAGAGAAGGGCCCCCAGAAAAAGACTCGAATAATCCCGCCCGAATGCGAAATTCGCCACACTGGCAACAGTAAAAGCAAGGGAAAAAAGCGATATAATGTTGGGATGCCATCCGATGCTTAAGAAGAATTCTATCACCGGTTTGTACAAGGGTTCCAAAACGAAATAAGTCCACAAAGACCTCTTTTTCGGAAGGAATTCTTCAATGTTCAAGGTTGTTCTCTCCCTCGAACAGACTCCACGCCTTCGTGAGGTCTTCGGGGAAATCTACTTCTATACAGCTCCCCAAGCCAACATCAACGGCTTTAAACCTGTGTCCTCGCTCGATGGTCATCTCCACAGCCTTCTCAAAGTAATCCCTCGCATCACACTTCCTCAATGCTTCTCTGAATACCTCAAAGGAGTGGCGAGTTATCTTGTTAACTCCAACGGCCTCTCCAACGCCTTTTACAGTTTTCGAGACGCGTTTCACGTAACCTTCAGTATCTACCTCGACTTTAACCTCTTCTTGGCCACACTCTTTGTACTCTACCGCCATGGCATTTTCGTCACATAAAGCCACCTTCCCCAACGCTTCTTCAGAGAACACCACATCACCATTTACCCAGAGGATATCATCCGGCTCGAGAAGTTCGAAAGCGCACAGAAGGCTCTTTGAAGTGTTCGTGGTGGTGAATCTGGGATTGTACACGTAGAGAATGTGAGGAAAGGCTTCCATGATGAGCTCCTTCTTGAACCCCACCACACCCACGATTTCATCGGCATGCTTCTTCAGCAGTCTGATCTGCCTTTCCAAGATGGTCTCTCTCCCAGGTATCTCCGAGAGACATTTGGGCATACTCCGACCGAGCCGACTCCCAATTCCAGCTATCAAGATCACAGCTTTCATTCTCTTACCCCACCCTTCAAATAACGATGAAGGTACTTCACGACCCGCCTCACGACTTCTCCTCTGTACCACGCACTCGCGCGGATGTCGTCTATGGGGGAAATGTAATCCAAAACCTTGCCGGACAGGTATTCGAAAGTAGATTCCGTGAGTTTGGTACCGAGCAATTCCTTTTCTAACTCGAGGGGGCAAACCACGGTTGGTGCAACAGATCCCAGAGCTATCCGCATTTCCTCGATGGCACCGTTCTTCAGCTTGATCAGTGCGCCAACACTCGCCACAGATATAGCCATGGCGGAACGTTGACCGATCTTCACGAAGGCGAAGAGAGAATCTTGTGGTGGTACTTTCGAAGAGAC
>QMVO01000333.1 GCA_003661125.1 Methanosarcinales archaeon | reverse complement strand
CGACAGGGGAAACTCTCACATCATTTGCCTTTGCAGAGGCTATCGCATTCGTTATCGAAGTATGATCATCAGAAGTAATCGGACATCCGTCATCTGGACCTTCGTCACTCATAAGTATGATAATCCTCGTTGCACCGGCTCGCCATGAATACTCCTCAGCGATATCCTGTGTTGCAGGTCCCCAATCTTCCTGATGGTCTGAAATGGGGTTGGTAACCATGTTTGCGACGTAGTCAGAGGTACATTCTCTATTCGTTGTGATTCCAACTATCTTGTTATCTACACATCCAAAACAACCCTTGCATGCCAAGCTTCGTTCTTCTTTATCTCCATCATGTTGTACGTGACTGCTTTTATTATTATGCCGGATTCGTGTTTGGCGGGATCGAATTTTCCGCCTCTGCACTTACCGAGTATGGAAAAATTGGATGGATCCACGTCTATATCGAATTTTTTCATGATCAGCGATTCCGACTCGAACATAAAAATCATCTCATCCAGCCAATCGAACATCAAGCTATAGAGGTCTTCTGATTTTATTCCCACTCCCCGTTCCACTTCTTCCTCTATTGCATCTACATCGGTCATGAAGCTGTAAGTTGCGATCGCGGCATTAGCAAATAGCTCCTCCAACGTGTCGCCATACGTTTCGAATCCCACATCCGAGGGATGCTCGATATATTTTATCTTTTTCTTTCTTTCCATTTGCTTGATTTATATAAATAAATTAAACAGGTTTTTGTAATATTTTATGTTTACGGCGATTTTAAAGGGATTGATCACTGGAGGAGCGATGCACCACCGGTCTTGGCATTGCGCCTAACGCTAACCTTCGTCTTTATTTATATAATCCTTCTCCTTATCTTACATTTTATATTTTTGCATTTCATTCACAAAAAAGTAGAGAGGTGTTTTTTCAGGGATGAAAGAAAAAGAGATATGGATAAAAGCAGATGCTGAAGTGGGAACGTGGGAGGAAAGAAAGTCAAGGATTACATCGGGCTTGGAATCCGGCGTAGAGGGAGTGCTTGTGGAAGATGAGGATGTAGCAAAGGTGAGGGCGTTGGGTCGTATAAAAATAGCTGCATTTAAGTCCGAGTCTAAGTTTAACGGAGAAGCGGATGTGGTTGTTTACGGGAAAGGAAGCGAAGGGGATGGAACAAAACCGATTCCTGCAGAAATAAGCGAATCCAGTATTTTAGCTGCATTGAAAGAGACCTTTGGCAGCAAAATCAATGCAGGGTATGTGGAGATAAGGGGTAAGGAGTATGAGCGATTTGCAGTGGATATTGCGGATTACTGTAATTATGTGATAGTAGTAGGAAAGGATTGGAAGATAATACCGCTGGAGAATATAATTGCGGAATTGCAGCATAAGGAGGCAAAGGTAATAGCAGGTGTGCAGACAGCAGAAGAGGCGAGGACGGCATTTGAAACTCTTGAATATGGCGCAGACGGCGTTCTCCTTGATACTGACGACCCTTCTGAGATAAAAAGAGCAGTAAAGATAAAAGAAGCGAGCAGGATGGGTAAGATTCCTCTTTCCACCGCGAGGATAACACGCGTGGAAGAGCTAGAAATGGGTGACCGCGTGTGCGTGGATACCTGCTCATTGATGAGCTTAGGAGAGGGAATGCTGGTGGGTTCGCAGTCTTTTGCGTTGTTCCTTTTGCATTCTGAATCGGAGGAGAGCCCTTACGTAGCTGCGAGACCGTTCAGGGTGAATGCGGGCGGCGTGTATGCTTACGTGCTGGTGGGGGAAAAGACGAGGTATCTGTCGGAGTTGAAGTCCGGGGATAGCGTATTGATAGTGGATGCAGAAGGAAATGCAAGGAAAGCGGTGGTTGGCAGGGTGAAAATAGAGAAAAGGCCGCTTATGCTCGTGGAAGCGGAAGTGGAAACGGGAGGCAGGGAGAAGAGGAAATGCAGTATTATACTTCAGAATGCAGAAACGATAAAGTTGGTGGGTAAGGACAAAAAGAAGCCGATTTCGGTGGTTGATTTGAAGGAAGGCGATGAGGTTCTGGTTCATGTTACAGATGCGGCGAGGCATTTCGGGATTGCGGTGGAGGAGATGGTAATAGAGAAATAAACTGAAACCCAAAGATAGTAGCCTCTGAACCACCACATCCACTGCTTTTATTAACTTCTGGCGCTGTAATCATCTAATTAATTATTAAACCAAAAAATCTACTTTATAAAGTGGATGAAAGAAGCGATGCTCGGTGCAAAACACAAAAGCATAAGAATAAAAGAGCTGAAGAACTACGGCTCTTCTCGTCGCCCTCTATATACCATAGCGGTAGAGATAGAGCTAACAGTAAGTGAAAGCCCTGATGCGCTTCATAAAATTTTTACCGGCTCAGGGCTAATAACAAGAGAAACAGTACCTTTTGAGGTGGTGTCGAATTTTAGAGGCTCGGCAGGCGATAAAACTTTTTATTCCGCACTTGTCGTGCATGAGGGCATCACGAAAAAATACGAAGTGGTGGCAAGGGACACCGGTGGTTTTCTCAGGACGCGTATAAAATACGAGCCAGTGGTGTATCCAGAAGAACTTCGGTTGACGCATCCTGCGGAGTTTTCGCGAATGAACATAGAAGTGATGGAATGGGAACTTCATAACTACAAGCATTATTTTATGCTTCTTATTGCATCCAAGCGATATGAGAGCTTTGACATGTGGGTAAAAAGAGAAAGAGGAGAAGAAGAGGCTCCTGGGTTTACATCAATAAAGGTAAACCTTACAGAATCAGAATTAAGAGAGAAGAAAGCACCTTGCTCGTGGTATCTGAAGCGGGTTTCGGTATTTGAAGGCATTGACATGGAAGAAGAAGTGAGGAGAAAAATCGAAGTGGGATGAGAAGGAGCTGGTATGTGCAAGAAAACTTTAATTAGTATTGTATGTATT
>QMVO01000332.1 GCA_003661125.1 Methanosarcinales archaeon | reverse complement strand
GTTCTACATCGATTCCGAACTCTTTCATCCACTGGTCTCCATTGGCTGCGGCGGTGTACATGCCCATAGGGCGTCCGCCGAACATGCCGTATCTTTCACCCTTCAACCTGTTCGTCGCTGCAGCGGCTCTCACGAATGTGAGGATCTTCTCTCTTACTTCATTTGATTCGGGCTCACCCCAGATCTTTTCGTGGAAAATCCCCACTTGTTCTAAAGCACCGGACGCTGCTAAAAGCCCCACCATACCGGGATATCTGGCATTAACTTGACCGTAGAGTAGAAATGGGCCCGGTGCGAAGAGTGCAGCTAATACCGAGAAATGAGGCCAGCACCAAATAGCGTAGTTGAATACGGTCACTTCCACTTCTGCTTTCGTGAGCTCTCTGCCCGCTTTCTTAGCCAAAGACGGTTTCCAGACGATTTCCGATGCCCTCACCACCTCTATTTCTCCGGTATCTTCAAGGCTTTTCACCAACCTATCTTCGAATTTCTTGTTGGTTTCCAGCAAGTCCCTGTGTACGAATTCGCGACCGTCAGAGAAAGTGATAACGCCAACTCTGTATTTTTTCATGCTTTTGCCTCCTTTCCATCATCAGCCAGAGTAGCCGAACAAGCGAGGTAAGAAGAGTACAAAGTCTGGCCAGAAGGTTATGACCATCAAAGCGGCGACTTCTACTGGTATCCAGTACTTCAGCATTTCCTTGAAAACTTCCCGAAGCGGTGTACCGCTCAATGCACTGGTGATGTAACCGGTCTGACCGTAAGGTGGAGTATCCAAAGCCATCATCAAGTTAACCGTGGTGATGATTCCAAAGTGCACTGGGTCAATTCCCGCTGCTTGTACCAAGGGGAATATCATAGGGATCACCACGAGCTGTATGATGGAAACGTCGATGAACATGCCCAGGATGAAATAGAGCAAGTTTATACTCAACAAGAGAAGAATCTTGTTCGAAAGCAGCCCAGATTCTATAAACGCTTCCGTGATCTGCTGAGCCACATGCTCTCTGGCTACCACGTAAGTTACGATATAAGCCGAGGCCACTATGAAGCTGATGTACCCCACAGATTCAGCGCTCTTCATCAGTATCTTGTAGAGCTTCTTCCATCCAAGACTTTTGTAGATCAAGAAACTGATAATGATCACGTATCCGGCCACCACAGCGGCAGCTTCCGTTGCAGTAAAGATGCCACCGTAAATGCCTATCAACAAGATCGCGGGTGCCAAGAGTGCGGGCAGTGAACTCCCAAAGGCCCTGACAAGCATTGGGAGAGGTACCTTTTCACCTCGAGGGTAATTGCGTACACGCGAGAGAATGTAGACCATGATCATTTCAAACATTCCCAAAAGGAATCCTGGCAAGAATCCCGCAAGGAAAAGATATCCAAGCGAAGCCCCTGTGAGCATGGAGTATATGACCATGGGAATGCTTGGTGGAATGATAGGACCTATGGTAGCCGATGCGGCGGTGACCGCACAGGCGAATTTTCCGTCATACCCTGCATCCATCATCGCCTTTATTTCGATGTTTCCTATACCTGAGACATCGGCAATCTCCGAGCCGCTCATCCCAGCGAAGATGATACTGGCAACTATGTTCGCATAACCAAGCCCTCCGCGGATTCGCCCCATGGCTTTTTGGATGAAGTCAAAGAGTTTGCGGGTGATATCACAATCGTTCATGACATTGGCGGTGAATATAAACAGTGGGACGGCGATCAGCACGTCCTGTGCTGAAAAGTGAATCACGAGAATGTCGATGAGATTCGAGAGATCGAGGCCTGTAACCAAAAAGTATAGAATTCCACCGGTTATCATAGCGAAAACAATGGGATATCCCAAAATGAACATTAATCCGAAGGTGAGTAGAAAGACGGTCAAAGCCACGGTTTCTCCTCCAAATTCATGGGTTCACCCGTGAAGAGCTCGCGGATTTCGTAGTAGAGGAAAACTACGTTATGACCTATCACGAGAATGATAAAAATGGGCAAGCAAAGTACAAGATAAGTCCAAGGAATCCTTAGCACTTCGGAACGGATCATATGGTACCAAAAAGCTTGTCGAAACACTGGGCGAAGGGAGATCGTAAAGAGAATCGTCAGCAAAGTGTCGAAAACTATGTCGATCACCAGCTGTGCCTTTCTGGGCAATTTCTCATAGATGATGTTAAACCGTATGTGATCACGATACCTGTGGGCATATGCAGCACCGAGTAAAACGACCCAAGCAAAGGAATACAGCGTGATCTCGTAAAGCTCCGGCGATGGCATCTTGAAGATGTACCTTAGCCACACTTGGAAAAACATGCTGATGAAAACGGAGAACAAAAATATTGACGAAAGGTGTTGTTCAACAATATCGACAACCGTCTTCAGAATCTTCTTTGCTATCTTCATTTTCACGTTCACTCCGGTCATGGAATTTAGAGCGAGGTGGGGCTCCCCCACCTCGCCCATTTTTTTTCGTTCACATCACATGCTTTGAATCTTCTCGTACATGCCCTTACCCCAAAGCTTGTCAAATTCGGGCTGACTGTAGTATTCTCGAGCGTGTTTCATGAAAGCTTCCTTGTTGGGAACGATGATCTCCATACCGTATTCTTCTTTGAACAACTTGAGTAACTTGGCTTCTTGTTCTAACACCATTTCGTTCATGTAGTAGCGCGCCACTTCCATAGCTTTCTTGATGTAGACTCTGTACTCTTCAGGCATGCTTTGCCAAAGCTTCTCATTAATCACAGGGCACAGCATGCCAATCTGGTGGTCTGTGAGGACGATGTACTTGGTCACTTCAACGAACTTGGCTGCTAAGTCGGTTGGAAGCGGGTTGTCTTGGCCGTCCACTGTTCCCGTTTTGAGGGCAAGGTATACTTCGCCGAAGCCCATGGGAGTTGGTGTTGCTCCAAGCGCTC
>QMVO01000331.1 GCA_003661125.1 Methanosarcinales archaeon | reverse complement strand
TTATCAGCCAGCACTTCATGGGCGACTGCGAGCAGCAGACCACTGTCTACACCGCCGGAGAAGGCAACAATTAAACTGTTTCGCTCCGCTATTCGCTCACGCAATAATTCAAGTTTCTCCATCTTTCTCCATTATCGGTACATCGTGAAGTAAATTTAGTAGGAAAAATATTTATAAATGCCTCTTAGAGATAATGCTTGCAACTATTATGCCTATCTCATAGCAAATAATCAAGGGGAAAGCGACCATAAGCTGACTCACGACATCAGGGGGTGTAAAAATCGCGGCAAGAACGAATATTGCCACGATCACATACCGCCTATATTCCTTCAGAGTCGCTATCTGAACAAGACCGAGTTGAACCGCAAAGATAATAATGAGAGGAACTTCAAAGGCTATCCCCAATATGAGCGTTAGTGTGATGACGAACGATATAAATTCATATATGGAGTAAGTGGCGACAACCCCAGCTGATGCTGACAGATAGTGGAGATAACTTAAAACAAGGGGCAACATGAGGAAATATGAATAGCATGCCCCTGAAATAAATAATATAATGGCGGAAGTCAGCAATATGATGAGCCGGGATTTTTTCATTGGATTCCGTATCCCCAATCTCACCTTCAACGTCTTATACACATAATAGCCTATAATAGGTAGAGCAAGTATTATCCCTATGACTATCGCTATCTTTAACTTTAGCATAATCACTTCCGCTGGTGAGATATAGATGAGCGTTGCACCTTCGGGAAGAAGATCTTGTTTTATCTTGAATAACACGGGGTCTAAAAATCGAAAAGAAACTGCGAAACCAGCAAATATAACGGCGATAATTGGTATGAGTTTCTTCTTGAGTCCTTCTGTTATATAACCCAGTTCTTCAATTATATCCGTCATCTTCACTTACTCCTGCTCTTATTACTATGAATAAAGGGATGATAAAGGCTGAAGTTAGCGTAAAAAAGGGGAGAAAAGATAAGAGAGATGAAAGGGACCTGAGCATAGAGGGTCCGATAGGAGATGCGGAGCTTCCCATAATGGAGCATCTTCTGGAACTACGAAGAAGGCTCATTGTTGTTCTAATCCCTTTAGGTATTGTTACTCTGGCTGTATTTCCTTTTTCAAATATCTCGCTCCGCTTCATGCTTATCAATCTATTCTCCAAAGATATGCCCGTATTCGTATACAGCCCGATGGAATGGATGAGTGTAAGACTTTTATTCTCGTTCTTATTCGCTTTTTCTGTAACAATACCATTGTTAATATACGAGACTTTTGCATTTATGCGACCCGGTTTATATCCCTCGGAGCGAAAATTTTTCCTGATGGTTACTATTCCTTCGCTCTGCTGCTATGGTCTCGGTGCAGTCTTCGCCTATCTCTTCGTCCTCCCACTGATCTTCCATTACCTCATCGCTTACTCAGGAGATATTGCACAGGTTGCGCTTTCCGCGAAGAGGATTTTCTCACTCATCCTTTATACTGCTGTGGGATTCGGGTTGATCTTTCAAATACCCTTCGTAATGGCTTTAGCGGTAAAGATGAAACTCGTCACATATTCATGGCTCAGGGATAAGAGATTGATAATATATGGACTAATAATAGGAATCGCTTTCTTTCTCATCGCCGACCCCACGGGTATTTCGATGATTATGGCAGTGCTATCAATAGCACTCTTCGAGCTCGGATTACTCATAACACGCTATCTCGGTCGTAAGGGCGATTCCGGCGAAGTTGCATAACTCTTCACCAATCTTTATATATACACCTTTCCATATATACTTATAGGAGGTGTAAAAGGGGATGATAGGTACAACGGAGATGATTGTTATAGGGATCGTGGTAATTGTTTTGTTATTCGGTGCAGCGAAGGTCCCGCAGCTCGCCCGATCTCTTGGACAGGCAATGGGGGAGTTTAAAAAGGCGAAGCGCGAGGCGGAACTGAGTTACAAGAAACTTGAAGAATCCATCATAGACAGTGAGGAAGAGATACCGAAAGCGAGGGTAAAAGCGGCAGCGAAGGCAAAGGGTGAGGGTGTAAACATAAAAGAAGTGGCTGCGTTTATGGGCATAGATACCGAGGGTAAGACCGAGGATGAATTAAAGGAGGAGATTCAGGCAAAGCTGGAAACTTCGTCTAAATCCGAGTAGGGCTAGTTCTCAGAGTATAAAAACCAATTCGATTACACCGTTCTGGAGAAGAGACGAAAAAACCTTGAACACGTACTCAAGCGGATTGAAGATGAACGCCGAGAATGCGCTGAAACAGCAGGGTGAGAAAGAGAAGCAAAAGGATGACAAGGTCGTCTACATGGAAATTACGAATATTTCTGAGGACAGACTCTTACGAAGATTTAGAAATGATTTCGTCATTCGAGAGGCAGAAGTAAAGATAAATGTCGGCGGAAAGATTAACACCCGGTTATTTTGTCTGCCTTCCCATTTTGAAGAACTCGCAATCGGTCATTTAAAATCCGAAGGGCTTGACCCTTCTTACATCGCGAATCTTGGTGTCGAAGAAGCGAACCCGTGGAAATATGTAATATGTGTTACATTAGAGCGAGAAGTCCATCAGAAACCCTCGAAGGTCAATTCAAGGCTAAAAATAGGGTGCGAAGGCGTGTTTAAACGTGTAAAAGAGTTGGGCGAGAAGGGCGTATTGTATAAAGCGACGGGTGGCACGCATGTAGTTGCGGCTTTCGATCAAAATGGCGAGGGCTTCTTTATCGAAGATGTAAGCAGACATTGTGCGATAGACAAGCTCATAGGGACGTGCATTAAGCACGGGATAGAGATTACCGAGAGTGTTTTGTTGACTTCTTGCAGACAGACGCACTCCACGATGAAGAAAGTAATCTTTGCGGGTTTCCCAATTGTTATAAGCGTTTCCGCACCTACTGAACTGGCAATACG
>QMVO01000330.1 GCA_003661125.1 Methanosarcinales archaeon | reverse complement strand
TGGATTGTTCCCCTGCTATACTATTTTTACCGGATTTACTGCAAGAAGCGTAAAGAAGCGGCGTTGAAATTCAGTACTTTGAGTATTGTAAAAGAAGCTTCCACCACAAATAGAAACAAACGTGGCATCAAATTCAGGGCTCATCTGCCTTTTATCATCCTTATCATTGCTATGGCATTGATTATCGTTGGTCTTGCCGACCCGATGATCCCCCTGAAGCGAGCTAAGGAGGGTGTTAACGTGGTCTTAGCGATTGACGATTCCGGGAGCATGCAGGCAACCGATTATCAGCCAACAAGATTAGAAGCTGCGAAAGACGCAGCCGAAACGTTGATAAAGAGCTTGAAACCGAAAGATAACGTGGGTATCGTCATCTTCGAATCCGGTGCAACAACTGCTTCTTATCTTACCCCTTTTAAGGATAAGGCGATAGAGAAATTAGAGGGGATAGAACCGCGAACCGGGCGAACTGCTCTCGGTGATGGTCTCGCCCTCGCTATTGACATGGCTACATCTATCCCGAACAAGAAGAAAGTGGTTATTTTACTGAGTGATGGCGTGAACAATGCGGGTGTTGTGAGTCCACAGGAAGCAATTCAGTTCGCGAAAGCAAATAGGGTACAGGTTTACACCGTTGGACTTGGCTCAGAGAAACCGGTAGTCATTGGCTACGATTTCTTTGGTAATCCGCAGTATGCCGAGCTTGATGAACAAACGCTGAAAACAATCGCCGCGGATACCGGCGGTAAATACTACAAGTCAGTGAATGAAAAGACGCTGGATGAGATTTACGCACGAATCAGTGGGCACATAAAGCGAGAGTGGGAAGACACCAGTATAAAGGATTGGTTCTTTATCGCAACTTTTATAATGTTATTAGTAGAGATGTATATTATCTATGGTAAGTACAGGGTGGTTGTGTGAGATGAGTAACGGGAAGAAGGCGATAGTCATGCTCTTGATTTCAGCATTCCTCTTCGCTGTCACGTCAGTATCAACGTCAGCGACAGCAGCGGCGAAGACGCTTGTCGTACGTAAAATCGTTGAAAACGGTGATGATATAAAAGTCGGCGATGATGTAATTATTGGGCTTCAGTTTAAGAACCCCTTCAAGCAGGCGATACCTCTCCAAATTGTGGATCGGAACGTTTTCGGGAATAACGGGTTGGACATAAAATGCCTTGAATATACACTGCCTGCAAAGGAAGAGTCGGTATTTGCTTACAGCGACCTGATAGTGCCTTTTAAACCCGGTAAATATACCCTGGACGCGGCAAAGGTAACTTACACCAATCCAGAAACGGGCAAGCGCGAAATGGTGGAATCAAACACGCTGGACATTCAAGTGAACGCTAATAATAGCCAGCCGCTGGGTCAGCAGGCACAGGGCATTACCACCATTTATCAATGCAATGGCACTAATATCCGTTCCACTTCTTATTCGTCCTCCGGTAGCTCCTTCAATATCCAGATTGGCAGTTCCACTCACAGTTACGGTTACAGCTATGGTAACGAACAACAGCAATCAGGCGGTCAGCAGCAAGAGAGCGTAGAAAAGCGAGTAACGAACAATCAAATCAGTCAGAATACAGGTCAATTGAAAAGAGAGCTGGAAAAGGAGATGCAACAGCAGAAGGAGCAAGAAGAGCGAATACGGGAAGAACTTGCCAAAAACAGCGAGTTCCTGAAATACGATAAACAATTAAGGAATGCGGGGTTTAATCAAACACCGGCTTCTTTTAATATGATATCTCAGAACTATACACAGGTAACCATACCTTATAGGAATGAAAGCACAGGTGCAGAAAGAAGAATCAAAGTGGATTATATCAACGGAACTATTCAGAATGTTACTTTAGAAAGCATACCCGAGCAGAAAGAAGAGCGCGGAAGCCTCTGGTGGCTACTGCTTCTGATCCCCCTCGTAGGAGCCATTGCAACCGGGTGGTTTATTCTCGATAAATATCTTAAAAAAGCAGGGCGAGAAGAGATACAGCCACAGTCCATCGCGGTGGAATCTGCACAAAGCGTTGACTACGTGAGCGAGGCAAGAAGAATTATTGAAGAAGCAGAGGGCTTATTCATGGACGGCAGAGAGAAGGACGCATACGAGAAGATATCAAAGGCAATCCGTTTCTATTTCTCTTATAAACTCGGTATTGAGAGAGAATTGTTAAACAGCGAGTTGATGAATGCTCTGAAAGGGAAGGCGGATGCTGACACGTATTCAAAGGTAAATGAATGCCTGGATTTGTGTGGAATGGTTGAATTCGCAAAGTACAGAGCCAACCGTGAAGATTTTAATAAAATAGCGGAGATGGCTAAATGGTTGATAGTATGACCAACCACGGAAGAAGAGAAAATAGGACATAAAAAACCAATAGTTATAGAGGTAGAGGGCTTTCCCGATAGTAGGAACGATTGTGGCTATTGTCCCCATATATCAGCCCATAATAATGGTAAGAGATGCAGGAAACATCTAACATCTCATCGCAAATTCCAGGAAAAGTTCGGTGGGATTGTTTTTATCGTATTCTCGGTAAAAGAAGGCAAAAAGAAATCATCCATAACCCTGAGGTTATCGAAGGTTGGAAAAGGAATGAACTTTTCCTCCTATTTTTCTTTTTAAAGCGATTTCGCCTAACGTTTTGCGTGTTTGCGAAGTGTCTGTGCTGCATCTGCGGCAAGCATTTTGCAAACCCGCTGTTGTGCGAAGTACATTGCATATTAGTTATTTGAATTTTACAACCACTTTATAGGGTTTTCTTTAGAAGAGAAAGAAACTGGTCAAAAATCTTAATATTAGACTATAAATAATCATTTCAAATTGAAACTTCAAAAAAGAAGACTTTTTGAAAAAACGTTCTTTCATATAGACGAACCCCTCAATATTGTCGGGACAGGGAGCAGCACTGGCCAG
>QMVO01000329.1 GCA_003661125.1 Methanosarcinales archaeon | reverse complement strand
GGTTTTGGATTCAGTGTATGAGCATGCGGCGTTTGAGAAAGGAGTGGTAAAACACGGCATTATCTCAAGTTCAACTGCGAAATATGCACAGCTTGAACAGGCTTGCGTGATAAACTCCAAGCTAAACCGGATACAGGGGAAGAGATGTGTTGTTTATAACGTGGTTGATCATGCATCAATCGAAATCGAGGATTGCATCCTCGTGGATGTATTCCATCCAAACAAAGGAAGGATACGGCTTAAGATGCGGATTGGCGAGGAGATGGGTGCGAAAGAAAAATGGTGGGTGTCTCGTCTTCCAGGGAACGATTTTTCATTGAGTGAAGTTGCGGACTTGATGAGGAGCGTTTCCGAAGACGAAATAGCAGAAACAAAGAAAATGTTCGCGGATGTCGGGGAGACAGTTATAGAACAACCCATAAAAATTATACCTTTTATTGAGAATAAGCCCTGGGGCTTCGAGCTCTGGTGCGCCTCACCGAGAAATTATTGTGCGTTTGAAACGAGTGGTGTGGTGCAAAAATTCACACTTGATGAACTGACCTGTTTGTTTCCTGAAAAACTTTTGGGTGATGTAAAAACAGAAAAGTTCCCACTGATTGTTAAGATAATAAAAGCAGATGAGAATCTGTCTGTGCAGGTGCATCCGGATGACGCGTATGCCCGTTCACTTGGTGATGTTTTCGGTAAAGAAGAAGCGTGGCATGTGCTCGAAAGATCAAAAGAAGCGAAAATTTATCTTGGCTTCAAAAATTTTATGAATGCAGAGAACTTTAAAGAAGCGGTAAAACGTGAAGAGTTTCTTTCGTGCTTAAATGCATTTGAAGCACATGTCGGCGATTCTTACCACATTCCTGCTGGTGTGATTCACGCATTAGGTGCGGGTATAAAGGTATATGAGGTAAGCACTGCCTCAGAGAGCACTTTCAGGATATATGACTATGGCAGGGGACGAGAACTCCATCTGAAGGATGCTATGAGAGTAGTGAGATTTGATGGGGAAGGATATGGCAGGGGTTTAAAGATGGTGCATAAGCTTTTACGTAAGGAGGAAGGATATGAGGAATATCAGCTTTTAAAGGGTTCTGGATTCGAGTTGCGGCTTCTCAAGGTTCAGGGCGAAGTGAAAGTTTATACCGCAGGCAAGCTGCGAGTACTTACGTGTGTGCACGGGCGTGTTACGCTGGTATCAAAATTGCATACGAACACGGCAGAACTTTCTTTAGCTACAACGGATACGGTGCTGGTGCCGGCATGCGTTGAAAGTTTCGAGATGAGTGGTGATGGGGAAGTTGTAGTAGCTATTTCATCGATTACACCCGGCGGGAGCACATCACCTCATGATGTGTGAATTCACCGCACCACGCATTCGGCAACATAGCCTTCTCTCTTCACTGCATCCCTCAAATATTCTAATTCGTCATCCGTGTAAACTACTTCATCGCGAAAATTTGAATTCAACACCTTCAAAGGCACGAATTTCTGTAAGATATATCGCTTACTACCTCGTATCAGCCAAGCTATTTCCAGAATGTCGCGCTTACCGAGTTGCGACTTCACCACCGTTGTTCGGAATTCATAATCCAATCCCGAAGACTTGATTAACTCGATGCTTTCCTTAATGTTAGCAGAGTCAACCCCGGAATTGGTGATCTCATGGTATCTTTCCAGAGGTGCTTTCACGTCCATTGCGAGATAGTCCACGATTCCATCTTCTATCGCTTTGCTTAGTATTTCAGGCTTGCTGCCGTTTGTATCCAGCTTAACCAGATATCCTATATCTTTTATCTCCCTGATAAAATCTATCAGGTCTGGCTGCAATGTCGGTTCGCCACCTGTTATTTCTACCGCATCGAGTTTTCCTCTCCGATTTGCCAAAAATGATAAGACTTCTTTTTCCGGGATAGGGGCTTCAAATAGCTTAGGATTTACCAGTTCCGGATTGTGACAATACGGACACCTGAAATTGCAGCCCTGGGTAAACACAATGGCACATATTTTACCTGGATAATCTATTAGTGAAAAACGCTGAAAACCGCCGATGTTCATATTATATCAGATTGTTAGTTATCTTTAAAATATTTACCGAAAGTTCAGTTCTATTCAAACAAATATGAAAGTTATAATCACGGGCTGTGGATTTGGAGGCACAGAAGTCGCAAGCGAGCTAAGAAAACGCTCAAAAGAACTAGATATTATAATGATTGACCGCAGAAGGAGGCTTGAATACCAGGCAGCGCATCCGGAGATATTAAGTGGAAAAGTCACACCAGAAGAGATTTCGGGTGATTTAAATAGATTCGCATCGAAAATAAATGCGGAATTCATAAATGATGCCGTTGTAAATATTGATTTTGAAGCGAAAAAGGTGAAGACGCGCAAAGGACTGGAGATACCTTATGATTTTCTCGTGATTTCTGTTGGTGCCGAACAGACATTTTTGGGCATTCCTGGAGCCAAAGAGCTTTCACACTCGGTTAACACTTTAAGAGGTGCGATAAAGACGAAAAAAGCGCTTGATGGACTCGATTACTCCAAGAAAGTCAGCATTGCTGTTATTGGTGCCGGATTGACCGGGGTAGAGGTTGCTGGTGAATTGGTTGATTACTTCAGGGACAAAGCATCCGCAAAAATATATCTTGTGGAGCTCATGCCTCGGATATTACCCGCTTTTCCCAACGAGAACGTAGCCACCTGTGTGGGTAATTTCCTCTCCGAAAGAAGTGTTGAGATATTGACAGGAGCGGGGGTACAGGCAGTGAGCGAGGAGGAGATAGCATTCAAAGGAGGAAAGAAACTCCCATACGATATTATTATCTGGACAGCGGGGATAAAACCAAACAGCCTCCTGGAGAAACTTGACCTCCAGAAGGAGGGAGGGTGGCTAAAAGTGGACCCATATCTTCGTGTGGAAGGCATACTG
>QMVO01000328.1 GCA_003661125.1 Methanosarcinales archaeon | reverse complement strand
TTTAATAGATAACAATATTTGAGAGAAGGAGGGGATGAGGAATGAAACACCAAAAAATTCCGGGCATAAAGACACTAATTGTTTCAGACCCTAATATCTGTGGTGGAGAACCATGTATTAGAGATACACGCATACCAGTACATATAATCCTGGGTCATTTAGCCGCTGGTGAGGATTACGATACCATACTAAAAAACTTCCCACATCTCAAGTATGAAGACATCTTAGCTTGCCTGGAATATGCAGCATACCTGGCTACTGAAAAGGCTGTTTACGAATGAGAATTGTGATAGACGAGAACGTCAGTTATGGGGTTGTGGAAAGGTTGCGAATGAAAGGGCACGATGTTATCCCTATCTCGGAATTACCTGCGAGGGGGATTTCGGATGAGGATGTTTACGCCTTAACAGTGCGAGAGCAGGCGGTTCTCGTTACCAGAGATTATCATTTTACCAATCCCATTCGCTTCCCGGCGGAGAAAACAGCGGGGATCATTTATATTCGGCATGGCAATCTAAAATCGGAAGAAGAAATTATGCTGATGGAAAATTTTCTCCATGAATACGATCCGGAAGTATTCTTGGGTAAATTGGTTACGCTTTACAGAGATAGTGTAAAAATTCGCTGAGTGGAATGAGGTATAAGTTAAAGCAAAGAGAGATGGTTTTAATAAAATCTATTCTTTGAGCCAGTTAATCGTAGTGAAGAGGTTAGGCAAGATTAAAGAAGCGACTTTTGAGAGGATTATAGCTCTTTTAAACAGACTGATGGCTTCGGCGGGATAAGCACAAAGCGAAAATTTATAAAGGCTCATTTCAAAGACTAAAAGTGGTACCTTAAAAAGGGGGATGAAAAGGGGGGATAAATTTTGGGCGAAGGTATTGGCGATTTCGGTTGCGATTGTAACAGTCGTAAGTTGCATAGCGCCTTGTATCGCAGTTGGTGGTTTAAAAGATAACACATCAACGGATGAAACCCTTTTAAGAGAAGCGGTTACGGGAAACCGCTTTGCAGCGATGATGCCTTTTTACGCTAACGCAAATGCTACAAAATATGCGCATCGAACGCCTTTTGACCATCCGTGGATAAATGAAGAAGGGAGTTTTCACTTGCTCTTGGATTCTAATGTTTCAATCACAAAAGACCTTAACCTTGCAACAAGATCTGTATCAGCAGCGCCTGAAGAGGAATGGTACAGGACTTTTGGTGGATTAAGTTGGGATGTAGGTCGCTCAGTCCAGCAGACATCTGATGGTGGATATGTTTTAGACCAAGCACAGGAAGGAATAAACTACGGTTTTTGGTTTGAGAAAACTGTTATTCGCTGGCAAGAGTTTAAACCTACCCAAACATCGCTGTCAAAAATTGATCTCTATATTGGTAAGAATGGCAATCCCGGTAACATGTGCGTATCAGTTAAAAACAGTGCAGGCAATCTGCTTTGGGAGACTACCGTTGCTGGGGATGACATTATTGGGTGGGGGTGGATCGAGATAGCCGTTGCTCCATTGATCTCACTGGAACCAGACAATTCTTATTACATCAATGTCTGGAGTGATGCTGATTCTCCGAGTCCAGACCACCGCTATTTTTGGAGAGGTCAGACGAATTCGGATTATGATCGAGGAATAAGTTGTGTCGAAAGCTCTTGGCCAGGATATGATTTTGCGTTTAGGACGTGGAGCGGGGAGTTAACGCTGTCGGTCCACAACCTCAACACAGGCGAGAGCTTCTCAACTATCCAGGCTGCGATAGATGATGCTAATACGTTAGACGGGCATACCATCACCGTTGACCCCGGAACTTACACTGAGAATGTGGATGTTACCAAATCTTTAACGATTAGGTCAACTTCTGGAAATCCTGCGGATACGATTGTTCAGGCTAAGAATTCTGATGAGCATGTCTTTAAGGTGACTGCGGATTATGTGAGCATCTCAGGGTTTACGGTGACAAGGGCAAGTGCAACTTGGTATGCAGGGATGCATCTTAAAAACACAGACTACTGCAACATCTTCAATAACAATGTATCGAATAATGCAGTCGGCATCGACTTGTTTAGTTCAAACAGCAATAAGATTGCGAACAACACTATCTTAAACAACAAGTACGGCATCGATTTGAGTTTTTCTACCAGCAATTATATTACGAACAACACTTTTGTAAATGATGGTCTCCGTGTTTGGGATTCCTATTTAACCACAGTAGAAAATAATATAGTAAATGGTAAATCTCTTGCTTATCTCGAAGATATATCTGATTACACGATTACAGATGCAGGTCAAGTCATACTTGTGAATTGTATCAATATCAGCGTGGGATATCTGAATTTATCTAACGCTAGTGTTGGAATAGAACTTTGGGGAACAAATAACTGCAAGATAATAAACAATATTGCGTCGAACAACTATGAAGGCATCCGTCTATATTCTTCAAACAACAATGCGATCATTAATAACAACTTAAATTCGAACTATTGGTATGGCATTATCTTGGGCCATTCGAGCAACAATGAAATAACGAACAACACTATTTCAAACAATGAGTTTGGTATCGATTTATCTTTTTCGAGCAACAATAACCTCTTAACTAATAACAATGCATCGAATAATGACTGTGGCATCTACTTGGGTTCAAGCAACAACACATTAAGAAACAACACCATGATCAATGATTGCAACCTTGAGGTTTCAAGAGATTTCTTTAATGATATAGATGCGAGCAATACAGTAGGGGGAAAGCCAGTCTATTATCTTGTCAATCAGAGTGATCTGGTTATAGATGCGTCAAAAAATGTTGGTTTTATTGAACCTGCTCAATAAAAGGTGGAATCCAAAAACTGAAAATGGCTGAGAGAGCAGTATGTGCAAATTTGGGTAATATGCATGATTTTATATTTTACTTTACCACTTAATATTGAGCAAATAC
>QMVO01000327.1 GCA_003661125.1 Methanosarcinales archaeon | reverse complement strand
GTGGCTGGGGAAATATTACCGTGTTTGCATTCGTCGCATTTCTGCCTATTCATTATGAGCTCACCCACATCCGCAAGGCTTTCGCATGGTATCGGATATGTGAACCACCTGCCACACTTTTCGCACTTGACCCGCAGATAGAACTTGATCTCTGTGTCATATTCTCTCTGTATTCTTCGTGCCTCGAACTTGAGACCGTCCGCTATGATCTCAGCCGTGTTTTCATCCACGAGTTTTGTAATGAGTTTTCCTATATTATCGGCACCGAACACATCTTGGAATTCGTATTCCGCTTCGATTGCGAAGATATTTGCCGCTTTAAGCTTTTCTGTTTCCCATCGTTCTTGCCGTTCCTTCGCAGCTTGCATCGCCCTCTCTCGTAAATCCATTTTACCGCCCCTCCTCGTGCACCATTTTCACCTCGCTTGCCTCAGCCTCGATTTCTTCTTCTTCTCGCCACTCCTTGTTGAGGATTTTCAGCTGTGCAATACGTGCAGCCTTCGATATCGCATCACGGATAGCGAAGTTCCTGAAGTGCATGAATCGCTTGTAAATCCGATATTTTGCTTCTTGAGTGAGTATAGGACGCCCCTCTTCATCGTAACCCTCAATTGCTTTTTTACCATCCTTTTCCATTTTCTCAACGATTTCAAACGCTATAAGCTCCCTTGATATTGTGAACTGATGGATTACCGTCGCATCAACAAACTGTGCCCCCATGTATGCTCGCACCGTCGCCTTTGCCTGCTCATCCGCCGGGATCGCTTCTCGGACTTCGGTGCTCACACCTGCTTGGTTAGCCCACTGCTGGACGAGCCATGCGTCCGGTTCTTCGTGCCCCCCGACTTTGTATACGCCCCCTTTCCTCTCAAATGCTTTTTCCGTTACCTCGCGCCTGACTGCGGGGAGTTCTGGCATCTGTATCTTGCCTTTTCTGAATGCGTAGAACTTCTGTATATCCTCTATCTCTTTGAGCTCCTTATCGCTCATGGGATTTTTATTATCCCCGCGAAAGCCCCAGAACCACCCGTTTGGATACTTGTCATTGTATGTTCTCCCGATGATTCCGTTCTCGATTCGCTTGATGAATTGCACTTTGTCTTCACGCTTTCTCTCCTCGAATCCAACTCGTCTGAGATATTCCTGTTCGCGCTCACGCTGCCATTCTTTCATATCCTCTGTGGCTTCTTTTACCTCTGCTTCAAACTCCTCTTCCGTCATAGCCACTGCTTCTTCCACTATGTCCTTCTTCTCCTCTTTCTTCTCCTTCGCTTCCTTCTTCTCCTCTTTCTCTTCCTTCACTAATGGTTGCTGTTGGTCAGTCATTGCTCACTCACCTCCGCTTTTCGCAAAATCACTACCCTTTTGCCGTCCCTTATCAGAAAATCCCACTCTACTTGGTCCCCGACCTTGAGTCCCAGCCACCGTAGGCATTCAGCGGGGACCGTAAGCCGAATGCCCCACGCGCTCACTTTCGAGGTTTTTCTCTTCTCCTCCATCTCTATCACCTCAATAATATATTGTGTTGAGGTTATATAAAAGCTTTGCGATAGATGATAAAATTTTTTAAATATAATCAAATTTTTACTTATTTGAAATGCTTGAGCCGGTAATCACCGCAGGGAGCATAAGCGGATTTATATCATTGATAGGACTACTATACATTATTTTCACAAAACTGGGGCGTATGGAAATGAAAGTTTGCACGCTCTGGAAGATATACGGTGAGGATGTTTTGGAGCGAGCGGTTAAGGAAGGATTGGGAAAACACGAGTCGCCAGCGCAGATCACAGAGAAGGGCGAACAAATGCTTGGTGAGGATATAAAACAACGAATTGAAACGATTGTGAGAAAGAATTTTCGTTTTAAACATGATGATTTGCTGTATGAGGTCTTGAATAAAACAGCAGACAAGTTAAAGGGGAGGGCTGAAGAAACGGATACTGATATGAATTTGATGGTTGGTGTAGCAATGCTATACACACAGAAAGTTTTGAAAAATCAACGATAAATTCTCCATTTCGTTTCGTGCTTCCGAGCATCCAGCCGCACCATGAGCCGCCATTCCACCTTCTTCACTTTGTGTTTTTCACGCCAATCCTTCAATTTTTTCAAGAACCCGTGCGTGGAATTGCTCTTGACTTGGACAAAATGGATTTCACTGCCGTCCGGAGATAGGGCAATGAGATCGAACATACCGAAGATGTCCTGCGTGCCGAACTTAGAAGTTTTCTGTGGCTTGTATACTGTCCACCCTCGCTTCTCATATTCATGCACCGCCTCCAACTCCGAACGATAGCCTTTTCTGGATGACATGCTCATTTTGTATCGTGCTTTCGCACCACATAATCCAGAACCGCCCCCGCAACCCTGCTCGTTACTGCATCCGGTAAATCACTCTCAACGACAGCGATAAAAACTCGGTTGTTATGCTTCCTCAAAATGACCATATCTGGTGCAGTGCCTTTTCTCCTCAATCTGAAAATAATCGAAGGAAATTCACTTATTACCATTTCCTCTTTCCCGCCGCCATTTTGCCGCCGTATGTAACAGTTTCACTTTCCGTAGTTTTATGTATATTTATGTGTATGTAAGTATCGTAATCCCAGCACCACCGCCGATGCCGTATGCACGTCCACTCCCAAATCCTGATTGATTATCCTCGCACTCTGTGAACTGTATGCCGGATTTATCTGCACGAACTCGCCACCACGCTTCTTCACCATTATCTCCGCATGCGATAGAAGCTCGTGGGCTGCAAACCTCGTTAATTTTCTATTGCCCGTCTTAGTGCTTATATTCTTTCGTCCGTTCATTTTCAATTTCTCGAATACAAATGTCTTCGCTCCGTGCACTGTTGCATAATCTATCAATTCCGATAGCGCTTTCAGTCTCTTGTCCTTCGCCTTGCCTTCGCCGTATCCCTGG
>QMVO01000326.1 GCA_003661125.1 Methanosarcinales archaeon | reverse complement strand
TAATATTCCCGAAATATCCGAGATTAAACGCGGAATTCGTTGTAGAAGCATCGAAAAAGGGAATAGAAATCTATCCATGGACGATAAACACGCGGGAAGATTTAGCGAAGGCGCTTGAACTCGATGTGGATGGTGTGGTTACGGATGATCCTTGTAAGCTCAAACTTTTCATGGAAAAAATGGAAAAGAGCAATAAGGAATGCGTGATGAAATGATGATTATTGCAGTAGCAAGTGGCAAAGGCGGTACGGGAAAGACCACCGTAGCAGTTAATCTTGCTCTGTCGCTTTCTAACGTACAATTAATGGATTGCGATGTCGAAGAGCCAAATTCACATATCTTCATTAATCCGGTGATCGAGGAGATGAAGCCGGCGTATACACTGGTGCCAACAGTCAATTACGAGCGGTGTGATTACTGCGGTAAGTGCGCTGCGGCGTGTGAATACAACGCACTTGTGGTTGTGCCGCAAAAAGAAGTCATGGTGTTTCCAGAACTTTGCCACGGCTGTGGGTTATGCTCTATGGTATGTCCGCAGGATGCAATCCGCGAGGAGCCGAGGGAGATTGGTGTTATAAAAACAGGAAAAAGCAGTGACGGCAACATCGACCTCGTGTACGGGGTGTTGAATATCGGAGAAATAATGGCAACACCACTGATTGACCAGGTAAAAGAGGAGCTAAATCCGGAGAAGCCCGTGATTATTGATGTCCCGCCGGGAACGGCATGCCCGGTGATTGCCGCGGTGCAAGGCAGCGATTACTGCATGCTGGTGACTGAGCCCACGCCATTTGGGCTCTACGATTTGAGGCTTGCGGTTGAGGTGCTCAGGGTGCTTAAGATTCCTTTTGGTGTGGTTATAAATAAAGCAGGGATTGGGGATCGAAAAGTCTATGAGTACTGTGAGAAGGAAGGAATTCAGATTTTGCTTGAGATTCCTTATGACAAGCAGATTGCACGATGCTATTCAGAAGGCGTGCCCTTTGTGAAGGCGATGCCAGAGTGGAGGGAGCGGTTCGCAGGGATAATAGGTATTATATAGTAACCACGAGATTACACAAGATTAACACAGAAAAGAGAAAATGAAAGATATGAATGAAAAGTGGCTTTATAAGGACTTAACTCAAGAGATTATCGGTGTAGCGATGGAAGTTCATCGTGAGTTAGGCTCTGGTTTCCTCGAATATGTTTATGAAGGAGCCTTATGTTATGAGCTAAATTTGAGAGAGATTTCTTTTGAGAGGCAGAAAGAACTTGATATTTACTACAAAGACTTGTTAATTCCCAGAAAATATAAGCCTGATTTGATAGTCGAGAATAAAGTCATAGTAGAGATAAAAGCAACATCGGGCTTAACGGAAGTTGAAGAAGCACAGTTATTAAACTACCTAAAAGCGACAAAGATGCGTGTTGGTTTATTATTAAACTTTGGTAGTAAGAGTTTGGAGGTAAAAAGAAGAATCTTGTGAAAATCTGTGTAATCTTGTGGTTATAAAAGAACGATGCAAATGAAACAAATAACCATCATTAGTGGAAAAGGAGGCACGGGGAAGACAACCCTTGTGGGCTCGTTTGCCGCTCTCGCGGAGAACAAAGTCATTGCAGACTGCGATGTGGACGCACCAGACCTCCATCTGCTGCTGCATCCGGAAATCATAAAGAGAGAGGAGTTTAAAGGACTGAAAGTTGCTGTTATGGATAAAACGCTATGTACCGAGTGCGGAACGTGCGAAGAGACATGTAGATTCAACGCGATAGCTTTGACCGAAGATTCAGGTTATGCGGTCAATCCCGCACGTTGTGAAGGCTGCGGCGCCTGTGTGTTTTCGTGTCCGCAGGAGGCACTTACGCTTAAAGAGCGGGTCTCCGGGTATGCGTTTATATCAAAGACGAACTATGGCACAATGGCGCATGCGCAGCTAAATATCGCAGAAGAAACGTCTGGGAAGCTCGTCACTGTGGTTAGAAACCACGCGCAGCAGGTTGCTGAAAAGGAACAACGTGAACTCATTCTGATTGACGGAGCGCCAGGCATCGGCTGCCCTGTAATTGCATCATTGACCGGCGTGGACCTCGCACTCATCGTTACCGAGCCCACGATGTCCGGACTGCATGACCTCGAACGAATCCTGGATGTGACCTCTCATTTTGGAATTGGTTCAGTCGTCTGCATCAACAAATACGACATTAATGAGGAGAACAGCGGGAGGATTACCGAGTTTTGCCGGCAACGTGGAATAGAGGTTGTTGGAAATATTCCTTACGACCCTGTGGTCACTGAGGCGATGGTTGCGGGCAAGCCCGTGGTTGAATTCTCGGAGGGCAAGGTGTCGGAGGCGATAAAAGAGGTATGGGGAAGGATAAAATGTTCCATCAAACTTTCTTAAAAAGAAAGTTTAATCAAAGAAAAAGGGTGTTTTTTTACCAAGAAAGGATTGTTTTTTTGCTTCGCAAAAAAGAGGCGAGCTTTGTTGCTAAGCGGGGAAGGTATCGGAAACCCCGAAGGGGGTTTCTGATTATTTCAATCCTACCTTAGTCCGTATTTAACACTCAACAGGAATGAAATACTTCCTCTCCGACTCGACTTTCAATCCTACCTTAGTCCGTATTTAACTTTCTTGATTCTTGCACGCATGTATCAGGAAGCAAACTTTCAATCCTACCTTAGTCCGTATTTAACGAAACGAGTCATTGACAGTGCATACGAAAAAGCGTTATTTCAATCCTACCTTAGTCCGTATTTAACCATTGAAAAAAGTCATCAGGATATAGAGGCTAATTTTATTTCAATCCTACCTTAGTCC
Source organism: Methanosarcinales archaeon (assembly GCA_003661125.1). Lineage (GTDB taxonomy): Archaea > Halobacteriota > Syntropharchaeia > Alkanophagales > Methanospirareceae > QMVO01. The sequence goes on along the minus strand of QMVO01000326.1, from coordinate 126 downwards.
GTATTTAACCGATATTATTTACGCATCCGTTCCCCCGTCCTGATGATTTCAATCCTACCTTAGTCCGTGTTTAACGCATCTCGGGCAAATATACCCTTCTACTTCGGGATCATTTCAATCCTACCT
>QMVO01000325.1 GCA_003661125.1 Methanosarcinales archaeon | reverse complement strand
CTACTTTACTCAGACGCTCTTCTATTGATATAGCCATGTTAATTTATCTTTCTTCGGAGTATAAAAATATTAATTTTTGGGCGCGACAGCGGCAACCAGTTGAAAAGGTCCTTTCTTGCCTATTATCAGTGAAGCAGATAATCGAGCATTGAATTCTGAACCATCTTTTCGCAACGCAATCAAATCTCCTTCCCAAGTCCCTTTTTCCCGTATCGTGGTAAGAACATCCTCAACTTTAGCTTCGTCCTTCCAGAATGCTGAGCAGGGGCGCCCTAAAACATCCCTATCCGCTTTATAACCCCACATTTCCATGAATGCGTGATTCACATAGGTCTGATTTCCTTCCAGATTGGTCATAAAGATGGGTTGAGTGGAGATTCTAATGGCATTGGCTTTGAGCTTCCACTCCTCTTCCGCCTTAATCTTTGCAATCCCACCTGCGATTGCCTCTGATACACCCTCAAGCAAACTTCTATCTCCTTCAGAAATCGTTCTCCCGGGGCGGCATAGGATGAGGAGCGCACCATGAAGCTCACCTTTGGTCTTCAGTGGAATCGCATAAATCTCTTGAAGATTATATTCCCCGGCTAAGCGGAAAGCGGCTTGGGCAAGTTCGAGGTCAACCATGCCTTTGCCTCCATTGAAGAAGTCAAAAAAGATGACCTCCTTGCTGTGGATTGCTTCCATTGCTATTCTCCTCTTCCATTCCTCTGCTCCACTTATTTCTCCAACGGGATAACCTATCTGAGCATAACTGAGAAGCATGTCTTTAACAGGGTCGTAAATCAATATATCGCCGAAGTCGAAACTGATTACATCTCGCAAGTTTTTGAGTATCGTGGAACACAATTGATGGATCGTATAAGACCTGTTAACCGATTCGCCGATCCGACGATGCAGTTCAGAGAGATTTTTTATTCGCTTCTCGTACTTCACCTTTTCTGTAACATCATGGATGATCGCGATAACGGAGAAGGAGCCGTCGGGATTCTCCACTCGCCTTGCTTTGATGTCCAGGATCCTTCCTTCTTTGTCTTCCTCAAGGCTTTCCACCTCCTCTGAGCTTCCGTCAATGATCTCTGCTATTCGACTGTGGTTTTGATATGCAGAACCAAAGAAGACGTGATAATATTTCTCCCCGATGCAATCCCCATAAAGTGCGGTCAAATACCGGTTCATGAAGAGGATATTGTAATCAAAGTCAAGAATCAGAACGCCCTCAGGCATATAGGAGAGGATGCGAGAGAAAATCTTCTCTGTGTATGTCTTCTCTTCTTCGCTTAGCAGGAAGATGTGCTGCAAGGGCGATTTACTCACGAACCATATCTTTGCTCTCCCTATTTGTTTGTACGAGATGCGCCCATCAGCGCGCAGGTGGTTCAGGTATTTGGACAGCGTATGCCTTCCGAGCTGCATCGCCTTCGAGATCTCTTCTATGGTTGCACCCATACCCCCGATGTCCTGTATAACATCAATTATTTTGGCGTATATCTCTTCTTCCGCTTTCATCTTATATGTAATAATTGTTTAGGTTGGTGCAGAAGCTATAAAAAGTTAACTGTATGGTTACCCTGAACGGGAAAAAATTAGAAAGATTTATATATGTCTTTTAAATATACCGTTCCATTAATGTTCACATATACGGTACCTTACATGGATACCATTATTTAAGAAGCGTCGAGATGAGGTAAAATGTCACAGGTATTTATTAGGGAGGGTATAAGCGCGGAAAGATTCAATCATAAGGAGCGAAGGGGTAAATTCGAGATAATCGCGGATGTCCTCTCAGTAGCAAGAAAAGGGGCAAAGAAGACTCAGATAGTATATAATGCGAATCTTAATTTCAAGATAGTGAGCGAATATCTTTCTTTTTTGGTGGCAAAAGGTTTCATAGGGAATACGGGCAGAAATTACACGACAACAGAAAATGGTGAAAATTTTTTGCGGATTTATAAAGAGATGGAGGAGCTGTTTGCGTAACACTTTTTCTTTCCCAAAGCCTCCTCTTATTCTCTTATTTTTTAACTTGTTTCGGGTTCTTTTTAAAAGGAAGCACTGTTTAAAACACTGAGTTCAGTTTCTTAACTATTTTCCGTAGGCAAAATTCTTATCCCTTTTTATGATGCCCTGTTCAACCTACCTATTGAGGGTTACCATATAGGATACCCTAAAGGGATGCTTTTATGGGTGGGATAGGGGGTAGGGGAACGATATAAAAATTTAGGAGGTGATAAGAAAAAAAATGAGATCGAGAACACAAATTGCTGCGCTGGCAGTGGTGATGATAATGACAATCGGCACAACAGTCATGCCCGCGATGGCTGCTACTACAGGAGATTCTTCAACCGGCAGTTTTAACCTGGGTAACGCCGCACCTTCTGTTACCGATATTTCCTTGCAGACACCGTCTGGCGTTATGACTCCCCAGGTAGATAATAGGCTGGAAATAGATATCTCGGATGCAAATACGTTGAATGATATAAACGAAATCCAGGTGATAATAAAGACAAACAATACCGGCACGGGTGCCTCAGATAGTGTGACCGATAAAGCGACTTACAAATGGACTCCCGCGGGAGGAGGAACATGGAGTTTAGTGGGACCCACGGGGAGTACATGGGGCTTTGACGATACTGTGAGTTTGGAGCCAACCGACCTCGGAGCTACCGCAGGGACATGGTTGCTTTATTTGTATTTGTATAGCTACCCTTTATTTTAAAACTTTCCATGCGATATTCTTGCAATAATGGGGGTGATCATGACGTTTGAGTTGACAACTGCACAGGATTCGAGAATCGGGAAATAACCCAAAGAACAAAACCCTTTCAGGGAGATTTAAATTTAGAGCGCCTTAGCTAGCGCAGAGATAGTTCCAATCGTCCAGTTTAGTACCGAATTCCCATTTTTCAGGTATTACAGGCGGATCTTTCTT
>QMVO01000324.1 GCA_003661125.1 Methanosarcinales archaeon | reverse complement strand
TATGAAAATACTTTATTATTTTAAAACTTTTTTCTAAAAAGTTTTATTGATTATAACACCAGCACCAATTAAATGCCATCTTGCTCTTATCTTCCTCCCAATCGCCACTCGAGAGCCTTCTTCTGCGCATATGGGTCTGCTCAGTTTTACATCAATGGTCTCCTTTGTTACTCTTCTTACCTCGCCCATTGTGGTTGCCGTTCCGACGCTCAGCATTATACTCTCGCCCACTTTTATCGCCTGTATCTCCACTTCTTTTGCTACGCCAACAACGCGCTCCAACAAGTGGAATTGTATGCTCAGTTTGTTCCGGACCGGAGGTAAAGAGCCGGGCAACCCTACGCACTGCCCTACCAAAGAATCTTCTATTGTCATGCTTGGATCCAACTTTGTGCCAACACCTATTAGTCCACCAGGAGTTACTTCTTTCACTCTCTCACCCCCTGCCATTATTGACGTTATCTCCGTTTCTATGGGTACCCATTTCTCCTTGCCTCCTGTTGTCACCACTCGACCGGGTCTTATCTCCAATCTATCTCCCTCTCTCAGCCTTCCCCGTAGCAAAGAACCGCCGATTACTCCTCCTTTTAGCTTTTCTATCGGCGTTCCAGGCTTGTTTATATCAAAAGAGCGTGCAATATGCATAATTGGGGATTCATCCACGGAACGTAACGGGGTAGGTATTGTTTGTTCTATGCTTTGGATCAATACATCCAGATTGACGGATTGCTGCGCAGACATAGGCACAATAGGCGACTGTTCCGCTATCGTTCCTTTAACAAAATCTTTTATTTGCAGATAATGCTTTATTGCCTCGTCCCGTGAGACGAGGTCTATCTTGTTTTGTACAATTACCGTTTTCTCTACACCAATTAAGCTCAGAGCCATCAAATGTTCCTTTGTCTGTGGCTGTGGGCATGGTTCAGATGCGGCAATAAGTAGAACAGCACCATCCATTATCGCAGCACCGCTCAGCATCGTTGCCATTAACGCCTCGTGTCCAGGAGAATCAACAAATGAAACAGTTCGCAGCTCCTCGGTCTTTGATCCGCAATGCTTACATATTTCTTCCACGGTGTAGCAATCCGGCTCCTCACAAACTGGACATCGTCTGAAGGTAGCATCTGCATAGCCAAGCCTTATGGAGATACCTCTCCTTATCTCCTCGCTGTGCCTGTCGGTCCACACGCCGGACAATGCACGCACTAAGGTTGTTTTCCCGTGATCCACATGTCCTACCATCCCTATGTTCACAGAAGGTTTTTTCGTTTTGCTTACCCCCCCTTTTCTTTTATAGATTTAATAAAAGATTTACTTTGATACTTTGATAAAACTTTCCTTTTAAATAAAGCGAGGTCAATAGGGGGAGAAGAGGATGGAATTTGAGTTAAAAGAAGAAGAGAAGGCGTTTCAGAGAATAGTGAGACAGTTCGCAGAGAAGGAGATCATGTCAAAAGCGGCAGAAATAGACAGAAAAGGAAAATTTCCTGTGGGTATAGCACGGAGAATGGCAGAACTCAAACTTTCTGGGATACCTTTTCCGAGGAAATACGGCGGTGCTGACGCAACGCTGATGTGCTATGCCGTCATGGTGGAGGAGCTTTCAAAGGCAAGTGCAAGCATTGGATTCCTAAGTGCAGCTGGACTTATCGCTGCGTTCCCCATCCTCTATGCCGGTTCAGAGGAGCAGAAGGAGGAATATCTTAGACCCTTATGCGAGGGTAAGAGATTAGGTGCTTTTGCCTTAACAGAACCTTTCGCGGGCTCTGACCCCGTTTCTATTGAAACAATCGCTACAAAGCGAGGCGATGAATATGTGCTGAACGGCAGAAAGGCGTTTATCACAAATGCCGCCGTTGCAGACGTATACGTGGTTTTTGCATACACGGATAAAAACAAAAGAAAGGAAGGGATGAGTGCTTTTATCGTGGAGAAGGGGACAAGGGGGTTCTCGTATGCGAGACTCGAGAATATGCTTGGTATGCGAGGTTGTGTTGTTGGAGGGTTAGTGTTCAGTGATTGTAGAGTTCCTCAGGAGAATATACTCGGCAGCGAGGGTGATGGATTCCGGATAGCTATGGCTACTTTAGATAGAGATAGAATCGCCATGAGCAGCATCGGGGTCGGCATTGCTCAAGCTTGCTTGGATGCCTCTAAGAGGTATGCAAAATGGAGAAGACAATTTACTCAGCCTATTGCCAATTTCCAAGCGGTTCAGTTCATGCTCGCGGATATGGCTATGGAAGTAGAAGCAGCAAGATTACTAACCTACAAAGCTGCTTATCTTGCGGATAAAGCAGAGAAATTCACGAAAGAAGCGTCAATGGCGAAGCTTTACGCTTCAGAAGTTGCACAGCGAGCTGCAACAAACGCAGTGCAAATACACGGAGGATATGGTTGCACGAAAGAATGCCCTGTGGAAAGGTATTTTCGAGATGCGAGGATACTGAGCATTGCCGTTGGCACATCAGAGATACAGAGAATGGTAATAGCGAGGGAAGAGCTGAAGCGCGATGCTCAAGTGGAAAATCCTAAATCTAAATCCTAAGCATCGTGGACTCTGCCCACGTTCAAGCCTTACAAAGGTCATGAACAGTTCCTCTAGTTGGAACTACCTCCTTTGTTCTTTCCATGTATTCACGAACCTGCTCGCTCATAACGGGGCTTCGCCCCGTTGACTCCGAAAACTCTGTAAGGGTTTAGTTGAAGGTGAGATATTCAAAAGCAAAGCGATGTCATTGTTGCTTAGAACGCCCCACTTCCCTCGTGGTAAATCCTAATTGGAAGGGCTCAATACATCGCGGAGTATTTTATTTGACGTATTTGTTTAGCTCATTTCAAACAAAGCTCATTGACGAGCAATTTTTTGAGTTCGTCGTAGACATCTTTTCCCTGTAACCGCCACGTGGCGAAGACGGAAGCGATGTACTGGTAATATT
>QMVO01000323.1 GCA_003661125.1 Methanosarcinales archaeon | reverse complement strand
TCAACCTCTCCAGACTCATTTATGTTTTAACCCCCTCGATAACTATACAGCAATAACGCCTTTTGAACTTTCCCTCACATCAATGACTCCTTCTATCTTTTTTATTTTCGCTGCATCCTCAACTTTGGTATCAATTCCCACAATATTCGTCAATTCCGAAACATACAGCACTTTGCCTAAGCTTCTCAGTTCATTTACTACACTCTTCTCCTTTATGCGCACTATCAATCGCATAATTTGGCAATCCTTTATCATCAGCAGTGCCGAGAATAGCATCAATAGTCCGCTTTTTATCTGAATCATCCACAGATAATAGCAGGGCTGCGGATGCAGAAGTAAAATCTCGTTCTAAAATTATTGAACCGCTGACCAGTGGATCCGATATCTCAATCCCGGAATAAATTACTCCAATCCATACACCATACCATAAAATCCCCTGTTATGCACATCCAAAAATACCAATTATATTCAGTGCGTCGCGGAGCATGAGTTTTGCTTTACCTGATTCATAAAATGAGAAGATGTGTATTATCCTGCTGTTCTTTTTCAGTTTCTCCAACACCTCTGCCGATAATTCTTCGACTTCAACGATATATCTCATGTGATTCCCTCTTTTATTACGTCACAAATATACCTTATCTCATCCTCTTTCAATCCTGAACTCGATGGCAGACACAGCCCTTTTCTCGACAATTCTTCCGCAACAGGATAACTTTCCCCTTTAAACAAACCCATATTCTGGAATACTGGTTGCACATGCATCGGAATGAAGAATCTTCTCGTCTCTATCCCTTTCTTCTCCAACTCTTCCACCAACTCATCCCTGCTCATACCAAACTCATCCCCTATCAAAATAGAATACATTCAGTAAACGTTCTTCGCCCATTCCTTCTCCACTGGCAATCTTATCCCTTTAACGTCCTTTATACTCCGCACCATGTGATTCTGCGGCATCCTCTACAACGTATAAATCGTGTTCCCTCGCTAATTTCCGTATCGGATCCATGTCGCAGGGATGCCCATAGATATGAACAGGCATTATCGCTTTTGTTCTATCGGTAATTTTCTCTTCTATTTTCTCTACATTCATGTTCCACGTTTCTGGTTCTGCATCCACTAAAACTGGTTTTGCACCACAACAAATAACTGCAAATTCCGTTGCGATCATGGTGGAAGCGAGTATTATTACTTCATCACCTTTTTTTTCACGTCAATCGAAGCTAAATCCAAATGCAAAGTCGTGGTTCCACTTGTCGTTGTGATGCCGTATTTGCAGCCGCAGTATTCTGCAAACTTCTCTTCGAACTCCTCTGCATACCCCCCTTTTGAGGAAATCCAGTTCGTCTTTAGGCAATCAACCACGTATTCAAGTTCTTTTTCCCCTATGAATGGAACACATACTGGAATCATCTTTCAACCTCATGTGCTAACTCCAGAGCATGATTATAAAGTTCTTTGCTTATTCTGATCTTCCTTTTCATTAACTCTTCCAACAATGGCTTTACTTCATTTATAAATCCTCTCTCCTTCGCATCCAATAGCACGCCTATCGTTCCAATGATGTTTAGTCCCCTAAGCGTTGCTATTTTTCTCGCCTTCAAATCGTCAATTAACACCGCATCTGCATTTAATTCTTCAGCTAACACAATCGTTTCCGCCTCTCCTCCATCTATCATCAACTCCAAATATTCAACTGCTTTCCTGTTCTTCACTTCTATAATCTTATCTTTGCCCCATTCATACAATTCCTTCACATATTCTTTTTCCGGTTTTGTTATTTCGTCAAAAACAGCCTTTGGAATAACAATATCATCTCTCAATATATTCAGCTTCCCTATTTTTGCCAATGCGATTAAAGGGGAGGAATTCGATACTATTTTCATTTAATTTCCTTAAGAAATTTTATCTCCTCCTCTAGTTCCTCTTTTGAATACCTTATCACATCTATTCCGTGCTCAGATAACACCCTCATGAATTCTTCTTTGTCTTTCCCTGCCAGTTCTGCTGCCTTTCCTAAGGACAAGACTTTCATTTCGTATAGCCGCATCGCCATGAAAAATTTTATCTCCCCTACGAGTTTTTCCTTCTCTATTCCTATCAACAATTCTTTCGGAATTTTTACCTCTATCGTTTCGGTTGCCATCACATATCCTCCTTTATATTATTATTCCAGTTCTTCGAGAACAAATCTTTCTTCGCTTCCTCTATTATCTCATCTGTTATATCCCCACCTCGAACGCTGCCAAAGAGTGAAGGCTTCTGTTTCGGCTTCTCCTTTAAATGCATCAAATCCCTCTTTATGTACTCAATTTCACGCTCTAAATCCCCAATCCTCTTCAGGACATCCCCTGTTTTTATCTCCACTTTACCACCGCCTCCTTTTCATATTTATGCTTTCTTAATTTTTACTTCGCCCTTGAACGATCACCTTGCTTGTCTCGCCTCAAGCCCCTATAAATCCTATCTTCCATAAAATCTCCTCTCTCAATATCAACAGATAGCACCTCCATTTTATCACGCCTCCTAATTATATACATTACAACCTCCTATAATAAAACCCTTTCTCCTTCGCTTCTTCTTCATCAAACATCCCCCTCACATCCACTATTATTGGCTTATCGTTCACAAACTTCCTGATGTCATCCAACCCTATCCACTTAAATTCATCATGCGCCACTGCCACAATCACACAATCCACTTTTACATTCAATTCGTCTAACGCCTTCACACCGAACCCCTCTATTTCTTCATTGCTTAATAAAGGGTCATAGCCATACACGTTAACGCCAAACTCCTTCACCATCTCCCTCACCGGCGACTCCCTCGTATCCGGCACTTATACGTCAAGCCCGTTATTAAAACCTTCGTGCCCTTTATTACAAACCTTTCTTCCGCGAAGCCGTTTCAGCGAAGCGTTTTTGGTAAAACCTTTCTTTAAAAT
>QMVO01000322.1 GCA_003661125.1 Methanosarcinales archaeon | reverse complement strand
TAAAATATTATTTATTCTTCTGTACTGAAGTGTAAATGAAAAAGGAGAAATATGATGTTGTAGTGGTAGGGGCAGGGCCTGCGGGTAGTATAACTGCGAAGACCGCGGCTGAACGCGGATTAGATGTGCTTTTAATCGAAAGGAATGCAGAGATAGGCGTGCCGGTGAAATGCGCTGAAGCGGTAAGCAAAGAAATAGAAAGGTTCGTTGAAGTTGATTCTGGCTGGGTATGCGCAGAGGTGAAAGGAACTATTTCATACGCCCCTGACGGCACGAAGGTGATTTTATCGGTCGAAGGTGCAGAAGAAGCGGGTTATGTACTTGAAAGGAAGCTGTTTGATAAATTCTTGGCACAGGAAGCTGCACGCGCCGGCGCGGAAGTGCTGGTTAAAACACAAGCGTATGGTGTCGTCCAGGAAGAAGGATACGTAAAGGGTGTGTATGCAAGAAATGCCGGAGGAGATTTTTGTATTTATGCAAATGTGGTTGTTGGTGCAGATGGCGTGGAGTCTAAGGTGGGTAGATGGGGCGGTATTGACACAACACTGCGTCTGGCTGACGTTGCGAGCTGTGCACAGTTCCTCATGTGCGACATCGAATTCAACAGAGATTATTGTGAACTTTTCTTCGACTATGACACCGCACCCCGTGGGTATGCATGGGTGTTTCCAAAAGGTGAACATTGCGCAAATGTAGGTGTTGGGATAGGAGGCGATGTTTCTGGCGAAAAACATCGTGCATACGATTATCTGAACGCATTCGTAAAAGATAAGTTCCCGAACGGAAAGATATTAGCAGAGATGTACGGTGCTGTACCATTGAGCGGACCGGTATATGAAACAGTAGCAAATGGACTGATTTTAGTCGGTGATGCAGCAAGGCACGTTAATCCTATCACCGGTGGTGGCATTTTAGAAGCGATGCAAGGTGGAGAAATAGCAGGAGATGTAATTGCGAAAGCTGTGCGTGAAAATAGCTTTTCAAAGAAGAGATTGCAGGAATACGAAAAGAGATGGCGAAAAGAATTCGGTAAAGTTCTGGAAGTGGGGTTGAAGACAAAGAATATCGTGTTGAACCTGAGCCGCCAGGACCTGAACAAGTTTTTTCATTCCTTAGCGGGTGGAATAAGGATAAAAGAGTTCAGTGAACGAGCATTGTTGAAAGAGATGATAAAGAAGAATCCGCGGATGCTGTTCAGTCTTGTGAGGATAATGTTTTAGCGTGAATCTGGCTAACCGTGGAGAACTCATAAATGCGCCTTTTGAAGAGCACCGGGGAGAGTTACCACGGGAACGTGGCCCAAAAAGCGTAAACGAAAATCATACATGAAGACATTTTTGACTTCGATTAACTAAAATCCAAAACCCAGCGCATCGCACCCGGTTGGTATAAACAAAATAACGATGAAAACCATACCCATGAGCATATACAGACTTCCTGTTGCGGCTTCGTCTCCCTATGAGGTTTCCTGTAGATATGCCTTTTCAAAGAGGCTACGAGGGGGTGCAGAAGTCCCAGCGCCGATTACCCACCCCAAAAACAAATCTCCGTCACTCCTCTATCATTCTCTTATTCCTATCATCTCCGTCTCGATTTCCTCACCTCGCTCTATCGCTTTCGCTTTCTCCTCAGCTTTTCTTATCATGATTTTAAATTCCTCCACTGATATATCCCTGCCTCCGAGTCCTCCAATAAATCCAACGATATTCGGTCTCTTCATCTTATCATACAACGCAGATTTCACCTCTGAACAAACAGGACCGCCCATACCAAAAGATATGCACCTGTCTAACACCACGAGCAGGTCCACATCCTTTACCGCGTCACGAAACTCATCGAATGGAAAAGGTCGCCACAATCGCAGTCTTATAAGACCCACATCTCTCCCTTCTTCTCTCATCTCATCCACCGCAAGCATCGCAGTCTCGCTTAAGCTTCCCATTGTCAATAATACAATTCTCGCATCTTCTGTCTTATAATTCTCGACTGGCGAGTAGTATCGCCCGAAGATGTCGCCGAACTCTTTCCATGTTTCCATTATCTTCGGTTTTGTGTTTTCAAATGCGACTTCCTGTGCCTTCTTCGCTTCAGGGTATATAAAAGGTGGACCATAACAACCCATGCTTACCGGTCTGTCAGGGTCTAAAACCAATGGATGCTCGTATTCCGGAATAAACGCAGCTACTTCTTCTTGTTCCGGCAGAACCATGTCCTCGACTACGTGCGAGAGATAAAAACCATCAATGTGAACCATCGCAGGAAACAGAACTTCTTTGTCCTCCGCTATTCGGTATGCACAAAGAGTAAGGTCGAATGCCTGCTGGTTGTTCTCTGCGAACATCTGTATCCACCCTGTATCCCGAACAGCCATCACGTCTGAATGGTCGCACCATACCGAGAGAGGTGCGGATAACGCCCGGTTCGCTATCACTGCAACCACAGGCAGCCTCATCGAAGATGGTATGTACAACACCTCATGCATTAATTCCAATCCCTGACCTGCGGTGCACGTAAACACGCGTGCTCCTCCTGCCGATGCACCTACACATGCGCTCATTGCGGTATGCTCTGATTCCACACAGATAAATTCGGCATCTAATTCACCATCTGCTACCATTTCTGATAATCTTTCTACAATATGTGTCTGCGGTGTAATTGGATATGCTGCGATAACATCTGCGTTTGCCATCCGAACCGCTTCGGCAACTGCAAAGGAACCTTCCAATCCTACTACTTTTCCTTTTTTCATCTCTGAAAAACACCTCAACCTACTTTACCTATACACATCCTGATTTTATTAACTTATTTCTTTATCGTCCATCCCTCCTTTCAGATTTATCACCTTTCCGTGAACCCATACATTTCGACATTCATCTCTTCGTGCCTTCCTCGGCACATGGTTACGCGTCGTTTAGGGTGGCGGCCTCACTCATTTTGGCGATCCTCTAAGGGATCATGAAAAAG
>QMVO01000321.1 GCA_003661125.1 Methanosarcinales archaeon | reverse complement strand
CTGCTCTCCTATAGACTTCGAGAAGGAAAAGGAGAGGGAAATAGAAAAGGGGGTGAAAGCATCGAAAGTTTTAAATACTGTTTCTTAACTAGTTGTATACTAACAAGGGTGCATCCCAGATTTATGTTGATTTACGTTTGCGTAATATTTCTTCTTTAATGTCAGAAAAAATTTCCTTCCTGTTTCTTTCAATAAAATCATTAACTTCTTTAAAAATTTTGCCGTATCCTCTATTAGGGGTCCATATCGATCTCATTCCTTTACTCCACGTTACAACATCATCTGCATTGATATTTTTCCATGATTCTTTATGCCCTCTGTGAATTGAGCAGGTATGCATAAATCTTGCCATTTCGTCCAAGTAAAGATGAAGAAAATATGCTTTAACAATACGATCATCCCCATACTCCCCCCGTAACTTAGAACTTTGACTGATTAATGTATCAGGATCTCTCATAGCTCGATCATGTCCTTCTTTAGAGAAGTCTATAACCTCATTAACTTTTTTACTATACTCTACGGGGATTCCCATTTTTTCAGCCCATTTATCATGAATTTTCCAGCTAGGCATTTCAGAACCACCCTTTTTATCCCTTGCATAGAATCAAATTGAGTTATATAGCTCCATAAATTCTTCTTTTGATATACCACGAAAATAGGGGGAGTTAGTGTAGCCACAAACAGGGCATTTAACCGGTACGTATATACCTCTCTTAAACGTCGTTATCCTCTTATCCTCTATTTCACATTTGACTAAATCTCCTCTTCTTCTGCACTCTGGACATCGTATATAGCCCAATAAATAATAATTAAAAAAAGCATCATCACTTCTTGTAGCAAGCTCGCTTCCAAAAGAGGTGAGTTCATATCTCTCACCTGTTTTTTGAACAAAACCTAAATATTTTAGCCCCCCTAAACAACGATAGAAAGATGAACCACTCTGTGAAATCTGAAGTTCATCACATTCGGTTTTCAACTCTTTTCCTGATAGTGGGACCAAATCTCAATACCTTAACAATTGATTGAGTATATAATCCTCTTCCGATATTTTTATTTTCCCTCATTTTTTCTCCTCCTTAAAAAATATGCTATTGTCAATAATCCACTAATCGCTAATATTACGTCGAATCCTGGTGGTTTCGGCGTGGGTGTAGCTTCAGTTATAATATCTCTTTCCGTTTGTATATTTGGATCATAAGGAGCGTAATCGTATTGATCCGGTACTCCATCTCCATCTGAGTCTACAAGTGCCGATATTGGGGTTGGAGTTGGTGTAAAGGCTGGAGTTGAGATCGGAGTTGGTGATACTACTGGAATAATAGTAGGTGTTGCTTCTATTGGCATTGCACTCATTGATGCCGATACCGCTTTTGTATCCCCAGATGTGACATATACCGATAGAGACCAACTTTGATAACCTTCTTTATTCAATTCTAAGGTGTGATAGCCAACAGAAACATCTGAAATCGTTTTTGGGGTAGTTCCTTTATATGCTCCGTCAAGGTAAATCTTTGCACCTGCAGGAACAGAAGATATACTTATTGAACCTGGTTTAGGTGTTAAAGTCGCCGATACTTCAACGTACTCGTTCGCATCTACATATATTGTTGTTTCCCAGTCATTATATCCAGACTTTGTTAGCTTGATTGTATGCTCTCCAACAGGTAAGTCGAATCCAGTTGAATATGCAAATTCGGGCATAGTGTGTTTATACTCGCCATCGACATAAACATCTGCACCAGACTTCGAAGAAGAAATGTGAATTCTACCTGTTTCAACGACTTTAAAAATAGTTAAACCCTCTGAAGAGGTTGCAAATGCGTAATCGAAATATGCAGCGATATCCCTACGAAATCCTTCAGGCACTAGACACCGCCCTGTAAACCCTTCAGGGTTACTCGGATCAGAGATATCATGGACGCTCCAACCATGCACCTCTGAATTAGAAACATAAGCAAAATTTTCACCAACAGCAAACAGTTCTCCGTCCCCCCATATCAAATCAGAAACACCAACTATTCTTGGTTCACTGGGATATGAGACGTCAATTACATAAATCTCGTGCCCTAACAGATATACGTAGTTCCAGCTTCTCCAGGCACCGGATATTTCCCTGTATGCGATGTCATCACCACCTATTCCACTTATTTGAGCTATTTTTTGAGGATTAGATGGGTCTGACACGTCAATTATAATCAAACCGTCTATATTAGAATCAGCTACATAGACATAGTCTTCTGAGGCTGCAATTTCACCTCCGCTTGTCTCATAGTATTCACCTATTTTTGTTGGATTGCTGGGGTCTGATATATCCACTATTCTCAACCCTTTATCCCAACCACCACTAATATAGGCATGGTTACCATAAACAGCCATATGATAACCGGTTATATTATTGCATTGTCCAACTTTAACAGGGTTATATGGGTTACTAATGTCGACGGCATACATCCCATCCGATCCAACTACATATGCGTAACCTTTGATGGCAATATCCGAACCAGACACACTACATTCTCCCACCTTTATTGGTCTGGAAGGAGTGCTAATATCAATTATATACAGTTTATCACCAAGCATATACGCATAACTGTCAGATACTGCAATATCACTACCACCACCGGAAGCAGTATATTTTCCAACTTCTTCTATTTGAACTCCTGCGCTTGCGGTATTAAGAATTGTTAAAATTAATACCAAAGCCATTCCTATTTTCCATTTCATCATATTCATTCTAACCTCATCCTACTATTTAAAACCATCACCTTTCTGCACTATTAAGTAAGGATGCCGCTGATACCGTGATTCCATTGAGAATTCAAAAGGGCCTGCTTTGACTTTGAAATACTGAATTTCTGGAAATAAAAGCACAGTTACGGCGATTACTGTGATTACAATTGGAATCAACAGACCGACAGGAGTTATTCCTCCTTTAAAAACTAAATATATCGCCACTCCACTCAATAG
>QMVO01000320.1 GCA_003661125.1 Methanosarcinales archaeon | reverse complement strand
ACTCTTTCAAGCGTTTTTTCGGAGGGATTATCTGTTTTTCCCCATTTATTGTCACTTCTACGCCTAAATAGCGGGTGTTACGGTGTTTTACTTTCCCTGTACTATCCCGGTAGTTCTCCCGCTTATACACGCGACCCGCTTTTAGCTGGTTATGGATGAGTAATGCCCCTTAGATTGCGATATGACGTAAATTCATATTAGCGTAGCCTATAAAACTCGTAATGTTAGGATTTAAAGACTTTCTCGCCCAACGAACTTTTCCAGAATCTCATATTCTTCTCGTGTGTTCACGAATAAATGGACATTCCCAAGCCTAATTTTTCTCAAACCCGCATCCTTTGCTGCATTATAAGCATCCAACATCTGCCACATATTTGGCGATGGCACATCCCTCATTTGATACGACGGGAAGAAAGCGAGAATAGTGAAAGGGATTTCGGCATCCACAGATGCTAATTCAGTTGCAATTTTGGCTATCTGGGCTGTCTCTACCCAGCCGGGAATGTATAGTGAGAGAACCTCAAAAACAAATCCTTTTTCCTTTAGCTCCGCCGGGAGTTTCAAAATGCGGGAATTCGATACGCTCGTCAGTTTTCGATGTGTATCCTCATCAAAAGCCTTTATATCCAGCCAGAGGGAATCTATTCCTGATTCTTTGAAGAGGTCTAAATTGCCCGGGGTTAATCCATACCCGTTGGTTTCAAAAAGCACCCAAACCCGTTCATTCAATTCTTTTATCAATTCCGCCGACTTCGCATAGAACGCTGGTTGGCATGCGAGGTCGCCACCAGTGAACGCCACTATGTTCCGAGCAGGTCCCCAGCCTTGCGGGCTTAATTCTATTTTGTCCACGTCAACAATTCCAGGGCATCTCTTGCTCCTCTTGCCATACATCACGCAACTTCCGCATCCGATACAAAGCTCATGTGCGTGCCAGCTCGTCGCGTGTTCTCTGCTTACAAAAGTGATTTTGTAGTCACTCAAATATTTCTCTACCTCCTTTGCCATGTCATAAGGCGACATCCACTCGCCTACGGCATTTTGAGTGAAATGCCAGGAATGACATTTTTTGCATGCGAGGTTGCATCCCGACTGGTAAATGGAGAGATAATGCTCGGGTCTGGAAAGGAAAATCGCATTTATCAGCCTATATGGGACTCCATCTTTGTATTTAAGCGTGGATTCACAAGCTTTTTGCCATCTCCCCACTTGAAAATCAAACACTTGGCAGCTCCCCTGCTCAAACCCTTGTTTGATTAGTGGACATTCCATGCCGCGTTTACTCCTTTTCCTTCACATAAATCGTATCCCCCTCTTTTAGCTTGCTGAGAAAAGACATGGTCGAAGGCGTGAGAGAAGAAAATGAAAGGACGAGGTTAACACCATCGAAAGTCTCACCAGTGGGTCCATACTTCTTGCTGTCGTCCAATCTAATTCCCATTAGCCCTCGGTTTGCTCGTGACATGTTTGTAACCCCAAGGATTCCCTTTTTAACCTCTCCTTTTGGCAGGTTCTCAGGAACAAGTGTCCCCGCTTCGTCTGCACTTCCCTGAAATAGTACCATCATCCCCGGGACAGAGAAATGCACTTTTAAAATCCCTATTGGTCTGTTAATCAACCCCGTAAGCTTTTTAAAATACCATACTGTCTTTGGCGCCTCATCATAAAATAGCTCTATTGGAAATACCCATTCCTTCTTTACCCCAATTGTCTTTACTTCCCCTACCTCCATAATGTCCATAGTCAACGCGGGCTCTTGATCCACCACCACTGCGTTATCATCCTTATTTCCTTCCCTCAACTGTCCGATATCCTCACTCTCTAAATACTCCTCTGCTTCACGCTGCGTTTTTCCCACCACAGACATCCACTTGGGCTTGGTGGAGATGTGAACAGAATCCCCAAAGTGTGCGTAATCCATCAAATCTCCACCTTGTATTACTTCACCAAACACGTTATGAGAAGGGTGAGGCAGTCTACTTTCCTTATATGCATATACTTTCCCCTTCTCACTCCCGCTGCTCCTTACAGAGAGATAATATTTTGATCGGTAGCTGATATTTTCAACCGGCAAATTAAGGCTTTTTAAAGCTTCTGAAGCCAGATAAGTATATGAAAGGTCATCTATGTGGAAAACACCATCTCTTGTAAGAGATAAGAAATGCTCACTCGACATTGGTGCTTCTCGAAAGAGTTTTATTTTTGCAAAGGTGGATATCTCCTGTCCTTCCTCTATCCTGGTGTTCAAGTCGGTGGTGACGACACCGATCCTTTCCGCTTTTGTCACAATAGGGCTTATCCCTTCTATTCTATCACCCTCGCGTAAATCTGAAATAATGCTTCTCCCCCTCGTTAATTTTCCAATTACGGCATCCTCACCAGTTCCGTAAGCAGCTTCGTGATCTCGCTTGCTTATCATGAGGTATGTCATGCTCGGGTCAAAGCCGCCAAAACCAAAGAACACATCCCATTTCTTGTATTTATACTCGCTCTTTTCTACACTTAGATTCGTCCTTATAGGTCCTATACCCGTTATGTCCTCGCTTATCCAGCCTATTCTACCACTTTCATTGTGGAACTCCTTATAGACATCATGGAATAAAGACATTGCTTTCACTTCTTTTTCTCTGCCAATCCTTATCTTCGCCTCCCCTTTTGGAGTCTTCATGGAAAATTCGTTTTTCAACGCTTCTCTCTTTTTTTCTGAAACAATCGCTATTATACACCCTTCTCGGTATGCACCACCCAGCTCTTCGATAATATCTCCCAATCTTTTACTTCTGACTTCCCGTATCTCGCCATTGAACTTGATTTTCATAACAATAAATATTTTAAGAAAGAGAATATTTTAAAGTTTTTCTTTTTTTCCTCTCTGAAAAACACCTCAACCTACTTTACCTATACACATCCTGATTTTATTAACTTATTTCTTTATCGTCCATCCCTCCTTTCAGATTTATCACTCACTTCCTTTCCGTGAACCCATACATTT
>QMVO01000319.1 GCA_003661125.1 Methanosarcinales archaeon | reverse complement strand
TTTCCGATGTATCTGAGCATATTCGTTATGTTCTCTGCTCCACCATATACGTGATAGGCATTTACTGTTGCAACAACCTCTAAGGAGACATTTGAAAGCGACCAGAATGAAGAATCATGCCCAAAAGGAATCGTGGGTACTCCTTTATTCAGTCCTCCAATTATCTCATCCCAGTATTCCTCATTTGATGGATGTAAGAGAACGATGTCCGCTTGTGCGAAAGATTTTATACATTCCTTTCTCTTCTCCTCATCTTCTACGTCATGTGTAGACCACACGTTCAACTCTATTCCGAGCTCCTTACATGCATTAACAAGCAATGCCATATCACTCCCCCATGTTACTGCCGTTACCTTCATTTTTCATACCTCTCTTATTTTATATCCTTTATGATATTATAAAATAGATTGTAGTTATTACAAATAGTGTTGTGCCAATGAACACGGAGAGTTCGATAGTAACCAGCTTTGAGGCAAATTTGACGCCATAGATGGAAGTGAAAATTGGGAAGATGTTCTTCGGGAAATCCATTATCGAAACGAAAAGGAGCAAGCCAATGAATAATGTGAGCAGAACCTCCTTAGATGTAAACAATCCGTCTCTGAACATCTCTCCTGCCATAACCATACCTGCCGTCGGGCTTGCAATCTGCGTGCTGATGACAATAATGGATTGAGGAGAAAGCCCGACCGGGTGTAAAACATGAGCGATATGTTCACTCAATGCTTCAAATGCGCCAAAATGCATCAATATCATTAACACGATAATAGTTATCCCCAACCTCAGGGATATCTTTTTTAATAGTTTTAGAGCATCAGCAAAGGAGTTCTTTATTGCTTCTTTCTTTAATTTGTGGGGCTCTGCCCCACGACCCCGCAAGCCCTGTAAGGGCTTATTTATCACTTCTTCATTTGATTTATTTTCAAAGCTTGCGTTTACTCCTTTCCTTTCGTTGACCGCCTTCAGTCTTCCATAAGAGAATCCTATCATCACTGTTACAATAGCCCCGATAAAAGAGAAGGCGATATACTTCGCGGCAAGCGTGAAGCCAAGTGCAGGCACTGCAATGGGTAAGTAATACTGGAACAAGGTTCTCATTCGCATTGTTGCTGAGGATATGAGCACAGTGGTTATCGCTTCTTTCTCATTCACCTGTTTCTTATTTAATAAAGATGCTAATGTTGCGTGAGCGGCTGTCGCATTGAACAGGAAGATAGCGGGTATCATCGCAGCATCATTGGGAAGTTTAGCAGCTTTCATCAAAGGTTCCAGGGGCTTGCTGACATATCGTAGTAAGCCTAACTCCATGGCTGCATTTGCAAGGAATATGCCTAAGAACATGAAGATCATAAGCTGGGCATACAAAATGAGATAGTAGAGCATTTATCTTCCCTCTTAAATCATTTTATTTGTTGCTACCATATATATCTGCGAAGCATTTTCATAAACGCTCTTTAAAGAGTTTATAAAAAATAGGGGAAAATAAAAAAACTCCCCATAACAAACTTTTTGTATTATTTATATATATTGCACTTTTATTTCTTTTCCGCTTTTTTTGTTCCTTCTATTGTCACGCTGCTCGATGTCATTTTTGTTCAGCTTTCCAGTCATGGATATATAAACACCCCCTGCTCCGTAACGTCGTAGTCTATGCCAAGGAATTTATCTATGTACTCCTGATGCATCGCCTCAGGGACAAAATCAGCGAATTTATCGGGATATAGCCACTTCGCCATTATCGCAAGCGCTACCGGATAATGTGGTGCAAATGCGAATGCGTTCGACATTATATGCACTCTATTATTTATCACAGCCGAAACATTTCCTTCAAAACCCGGAAGCTCTCTTATCTCATCGTAGTGCTCCTTCATCTTAGTGTTATCATCAGTTTCGTATCCTCCCTTGTATGAGATTCCTACTAGCACATCAGGATTCTCACGCAGAATCCACTCTGTTTCTACATCCGCATATTTTTCTACATATCCCTCTGCTATGTTCATACCACCGGCGAGTACGCAAAGGTCATGCATTCCCGTGCCTGTTGAATATGCACGGCGAGTAGTCTCGCCCCCCTTACCTTCACCACTGTCGATGAACACCCTTACTTTCTCATCGTCTGGAATTTCCGCAACTCTCTCGTATATTCCATCTACATATTTGTCATGCCATTCGAGGTATTCGTCTGCCAGTTCTCTCTTGTTAAGTAGGTAGCCGAGTTTTATCATCTCTTCTCGCTGTGTTGTTGCCTTGTAGAAGTCCAGTCGAATGATGTTTATATCATTAGGCAGTTTATCGTCGAGTTTCTCGGTGTTGGGCCATTTAGCATACACGCATACGGTATCTGGATCAGTCGCCAGTATCGCCTCTATGTCAGGTGTGTACCACCCCCCGACATCGGTCTTTGTGCTGAGTTCCGGGAAGAATCGGCTATACCCTGTCATGGTGTGGCTGACGCCAACCACCTTGTCCCGTTCGTCCAGTACCGCAATCGCCTCTCCAAAATCGGTGTTTAGCACCACCATTCTTTGTATCGGCATGGATACCGTTACGGTTCTATCCGCGGAATCAACGAGCGTAAGCTCACTTTCCCTGCCAAGAATAATCAGCCCGATTTGCGTCATATCAAGCACATTCACTTCGCCGTCGTAGTTCGCATCTGCCAAATCCGTTTCGTCTTCTAACCATAAGATTATCCTCGCCGTGTATGTGAAGTCACGCATATCTATGGTATCGTCTTCGTTTGCGTTGCCGTAGATGTCCAAAGTATCAGCATTGCTTGCAAGCACTGGAGAAGTCAGTAACATTGCATATAACGCTATTACGACCAAGACGAGCATGGTTTTTCTCTTTTTCATTTTTTTCTTTTTATCACCTCCTAAATTTTTATAGGTTTTAGGGGTTAGGTTTGAGGTTTTAGTTCCAAGCGGATTAGAGGCTTAGTTTTTTAGCGTTTTTGCCCTTCGGGCTTTCCCGCTGACGCCCTATCTAAACCGCTAAACC
>QMVO01000318.1 GCA_003661125.1 Methanosarcinales archaeon | reverse complement strand
TTTTCACTTTGTTTCAAACTGCGAGATAAAATTGAAATTGAAAATGACGATATAGTTTACTGTGGTCTTGCCCTTTTCTTATTGACTTCAGATGCGGATGTAATGAACGAGCTGAGGGGAGTGCGAATACAAGACGAAAACTTGAGCAAAATCCTTGAACTTGCGATGAGGAAATTACGAAAAGGAGACATTTCAGAGGAAATAGCTGTGCTTGAGGAAAGAGAGAAGCGAAAGGAAATGATGCTTCTATTAGAACTGCTGAAGAGAGCCTGAGGGGATGAGGTTAATGCTTTATTACCTCCCAAACCGCTGCTTCCATCGATTGTTTTAAATAGGAGGTAGGGAATATGGTAAGTATGGAAAAAATGGAGGAGATGACCTTTGAGGAGGCGATGAAGAAGTTGGAAAGTGTTTTTGGTTCTTTCAAAAGCTTAAATTCTCTCAACCCATTGGTAACCTCAAATTTTACACCCAAAGCTTTTAATTCAAGTTGTGCCAACGCTAACTCATGAATGAATTGGACATTTCGACGGAGAAGATTAAAATTCTTCTTTTGCGATTTAAAGAAAATTGAGTAAGTGAAGATGATTGAGATTCCCGAAGTGGGGCATGAGGTCTGGAATTTTTTGGTTATGCACAAGATTGAAGTTGCGTTCTCAATCATCGCTATCCTTTTCGGAGTTTTTTCGAATTACATTTGGGACTGGCTAAAGACAAAACGAGGTGAGAAATGGAGGACAGCGGAATTTTTCGAGGTTTGTAAGAAAACGGAAAAATTAATGCCAGAAGACTTCGGAATAGCCGAATATCGTGATTATTATTACGAAAGAGAAGCGGACAGAAAGATAAGGGAGGCGCTGAACGAAGGCAAAAGCATTCTCATAATTGGAAGACCGAAGGCGGGCAAAACGAGGGCTGCTTACGAGGTTGTGAAGCGATTAGAAGGCTTTAAAGTAGTAAAGTTCTGGGAGAAGTTGCTTGAGACCGATAAGATTCCGAAGTCGGTAAAGAAGGGGAAGAATGTTCTTGTCTTTGACGATTTGAACAAATTCGTTGACAAGATGAATCTTTATGAGGTAATAAAGAAGTTCAAGGAGAAGTCAAAAAGTGTTGTAGTAGTGGCGACTTGCAGAAGTGGGAAAGAATTTGAAGAGGCGGAAAAGAAGTTTTCCGATGTTTTGAGGGGTTTTGAACGTGTAGAACTCGGAGATGTGAGTGAAGAAGAGGCAAGAGAGGTTGCAAACGAAACAGGAATTGAATTCAAATCATTTGACGGGACAATAGGTTCGGTATTCCTCGGCTTAAATGCGATGCGGATTAGATTTGAAAAAGAACAGGAAGAATGCAAGATTTTGTTCTGGGGTTTGAAACTTCTGCATGATGCAGGAATTTTCTTACCAAGAAAAATTCTCGTAGAGGAGATTTACAGGAGAAAACTCAAGAGGGACAGGATTTCAGCGAGCATGAGCATCGAGAGCGCTTTGGAACGACTTGAAAGAGATTCCTTCATTTTCGTGTTTAAATTAAAAGAATTTCAGGCTATCAGAGAACGACATGAATCTTATCTCGATTTTACAGAATATTTGGCTTCTGTTGATGACTTTCGCTGGCTGAAGGGGATTTTAGTAGAGTTAAAGGATGCTGAAGGACTATTTTATCTTGGCAATGCATTTTATAACAGAGAATTATTCGAGAGCGGAATCGAGTGCTATGATGAGTCTTTGAAACTGAAAGAATATGCAGAGGCTTACTACAATCGTGGTCTCGCATACACAAAATTAAACCAGCATGAGCAAGCAATGGAGGATTACGACAGGGCAATCGCGTTGAATCCTAATTTTGCAGAGGCTTACTACAATCGTGGTAACGCATACGCAAAATTAAACCAGCCTGAGCGAGCAATAAAGGATTACGACAGGGCAATCGCGTTGAATCCGAATGATGCAGCGGCTTACAACAATCGTGGTCTCGCATACGCAGAATTAAACCAACTTGAGCGAGCAATAAAAGATTACGACAGGGCAATCGAGTTGAATCCTGCTTTAGCAGAGGCTTACAACAATCGTGGTAACGCATACGCAAAATTAAACCAGCATGAGCGAGCAATAAAAGATTACGACAAGGCAATCGAGTTGAATCCGAATTATGCAACAAAGGCTTACTACAATCGTGGTCTCGCATACGCAAAATTAAACCAGCATGAGCGAGCGATAGAGGATTACGAGAAGGCAATCGAGTTAAATCCGAATTATGCAGAGGCTTACTACAATCGTGGTGCCGCATACGCAAAATTAAACCAGCATGAGCGGGCAATAGAGGATTACGAGAAGGCAATCGAGTTGAATCCTGCTTTTGCAGGGGCCACAGCAATCGTGGTCTCGCATACGCAGAATTAAACGAGCATGAGCAAGCAATAGAGGATTTCAGCAAGGCAATCAAGTTAAATCCTGCTTTAGCAGCGGCTTACGTAAACAGAGGGATAGCATATTCAAAAACCCAGAGATACGAAGAATCGGCACGAGATTTAAAAAAAGCAGGAATTTTATTCTTTCATTCGGGAAGAGAAGAAGATGCAGTTAATGCTTTTTTTATTTGTTTCAAACTCCAAAATAAAATTGAAAATGACGATATAGTTTACTGTGGTCTTGCCCTTTTATTATTGACTTCGGATGCGGATGTAATGAACGAGCTAAGGGGAGTGCGAATACAAGACGAAAACTTGAGAACAATCCTCGAACTTGCGATGAGGAAATTACGAAAAGAAGACATTTCAGAGGAAATAGCTGTGCTTGAGGAAATAGAGAAGCGAAAGGAAATGATGCTTCTATTAGAACTGCTGAAGAGAGCCTGAGGGGATGAGGTTAATGCTTTGTAATCTTCCGCAAAACCACCGCTTCCACCTTTTCTCTTAATTTGTTATTCTTGATTGTTTTTCCCGTATATATGGAAACATCCTTTTTGAGCTTATTAAAAGCCGAACTATAACACTCAACTACCTTTTTA
>QMVO01000317.1 GCA_003661125.1 Methanosarcinales archaeon | reverse complement strand
TCATTTTTGAAATAGATTGTT
This sequence comes from Methanosarcinales archaeon, assembly GCA_003661125.1. Lineage (GTDB taxonomy): Archaea > Halobacteriota > Syntropharchaeia > Alkanophagales > Methanospirareceae > QMVO01. The sequence continues at coordinate 2,982 of QMVO01000317.1, read as the reverse complement.
TCTATGTCCTCCATTAATGTTTCCATAAATAACATAACTTAAATTCAAAATTGGGTGGTTTCTATAAGTGGGATTGTAGGTGCTTTGGGGAGGGGGTTATATGTAACATTATGATCATAAGAACCTCCTTATTATCTTTCTCGCCCACTCCGACTTCGTGTCCAACCTTTCATCTATCGCTCTCATTATCATCAAATCCTCTTCCTCAAATGATTTGAAAATCAAAAGCAAAAAGAAATAAAGCAGAAGAAAAACAAAAAACATCACTGCTAAAGATATAAAAGACACGCCTATAAAATATTTTGTCGCCACATAAACTACTGATACTGCTATTACGGAAGCAAACAAAGGTTTCAAATAGCTCAGTTTATATGGTTGCGTTCCCGCAATGCGATAAGCACAAATCAAGAGCGCAATCTTCATTAAAATATACGAAGAAGCAGTTGCAATTGCCGCTCCTTCTATACCGCAAATAGGTATTAATAGGAGATTAAGCGTGAAATTTGCCCCTGCTCCAATAAAAGAGCATCCCATGTTTATCTTTGTTCTTCCGTAAATCTGGGTAATAGAACCAACGGGACCGGTTGCAGAATCAATAAAAAAACCAGCGGCTAAAATACTTAACACTATGGCTCCGTGGATATATGCCGAACCAAATATAAGCCGGATAATTGATTCCGAGAATAGAGCCATCAATAAGAAGATTGGCAAAGTAAGTGAGAAGACCCATTTCGTTACTGCACTGTAAGCGGTTCTCAAATCATCTATCCTGTTTCTTGCGTATAACTCAGAGGCAACCGGCAGGAAAATCATAGAAAAAGCTACTGTTATATTCATTAATAACATTGCCGTTGGCAAAGCAACATTGTAAATCCCTACATCTGATGCGGTTGAGAAATATCCAATCATGAGCGTGTCCGTCCAGCCGATAACCAAGCCTGCTACACTGACAAAGATAAGTGGCCAGGAAAAGGAAAAAAGCTCCTTCTCCACTGGTATAGATTTTATCTTTGAATGGGAAACAGGAAAGAGCTTCTTCTCAAGGAAATAAAAAGCTAAAAATGGTGTTAATATAATCGCAAGAACCCAGCCCCATGTAGCCCCTAAAACTCCAAACCCCAACAAAAGCAGAGAAATAATCGCTACCAACTTGAAAGTATTTTGGAATATGTCATTCACGTAAACCTTGTATCGCAAATCCTGAAATCCAATCGTGCTGGATATAAAAATTTGTGCTAAAACAGAAAAAGGAATAGCGATAGCGAAGATTCTAAGAATAGGCGTTAAATTAGCTTCGTGAAATACATTAATGGAAATCCAATCCGCACCGATGAATGTCAGAATCGCTAAGAATAAACTCAATGGAAAGCATATTTTTATTGCACCTACAATCGTGCCTTTCATCCTGCCTTTATCGCCTTTTCCTTTGTAAAATGAGACGAACCTTCGGATACCTGATGGCAAGCCAACCGAAGCGAGAGTAGCAGCAATTGACATCCCTGCAACGCCAAGAGTGATTAGGCCGTAATCGCCTGGACCTAAAAATCTCGCGATGACTATTCTCGAAAAGTAGCCGAAAGCCATACCGATGAAAGCTCCACTAAAACCTATCCCCGCTCCTTTCGCTATTTTTCGCAGCGATTCGTTTAAATATTCTTCATCTGGCATTGTCAGCACTTTCTCTTTGTTATCTTTCCGTCAATATAAATACCATATCTTATCAAAGTTCCATCTATTTCAAGAACGACAAAGGTCAAATGCGGAAAAGCACAACTAAAGTAATATCATGCAATCACAACCTCCTATAATAAAACCCTTTCTCCTTCGCTTCTTCTTCATCAAACATCCCCCTCACATCCACTATTATTGGCCTATTGTTCATAAACTTACTTACATCTTCCAACCCCATCTTCTTGAACTCATCATGTGCCACTGCTACAATCACGCAATCCATTCTGACATTAAAATCATCCAAAGCCTTCACGCCGAATGCTTCCATCTCTTCCTTGCTAAGTAATGGGTCGTAACCATACACATTAACGCCAAACTCCTTCAACTCCTTCACCATCTCTCTCACCGGCGATTCCCTCGTATCCGGCACGTTCTCCTTGTATGTCAAACCCATAATCAGCACTTTCGAGCCTTTGATAACCTTACCCACCTCATTCAAGCCTTTTATCGCCATCTCTGCTACGTGCTTCGGCATATAATCATTAATCGCTCTACCAGCTAAGATTACCTGTGGATGATAACCAAGCTCTTTCGCTTTGTACACCAGATAATAAGGGTCTACGGGGATGCAATGCCCACCGACAAGCCCAGGAGAGTAGCGATGGAAGTTCCATTTAGTGCCCGCTGCCTCCAATACCGCCTTTGTATCTAAGCCCATCTTATGGAATATTATCGCAAGTTCGTTCATCAATGCAATGTTGAGGTCCCGCTGGATGTTCTCTATAACCTTTGCCGCTTCCGCCGTTTTTATGTCTTTCGCTTTGTAAACATTCGTTATTAACCCGTATAAGTCCGCTAAAATCTCGGTAGTTTCTTCATCCATTCCCGCAACTATCTTCGTTATCTTATCCAGCGTATGTGCTTCATCACCGGGATTTATCCGCTCCGGGGAATAGCCGATCTTGAAATCAGCACCGCACTTCATCCCGGATTTTTCCTCCAAGATTGGCTTCACAATCTCTTCCGTCACTCCCGGATAGACGGTAGACTCCAGAACCACAACAGCTCCTTTCTTGAGGTTCTTACCCACGATTTCCGCTGCTGATTTTACATATTTCAGGTCCGGTTCTTTTGACTTCGTAACAGGCGTTGGCACGCATATTAAAACGAAGTCTGCTTGTCTTATCCTGGAAGGCTTTGCTGTGAATTCCAGGTTATCTTCGTTGTTATTGCTGTTCAGGTTTTTTATCTTCTCTTCATCTATGTCGTAGCCCGTTACTTTCAGGTGCTTGGAAAATGCCTCAGCCAGCG
>QMVO01000316.1 GCA_003661125.1 Methanosarcinales archaeon | reverse complement strand
GGGTATCGTCACAGTGCCCATTTCTTTGGACGATTACTTTCTCGATCGCGAAAGGACACCACGCGACGAGAACGGTGAGTATGACTTTGAAGCCATAGAAGCGTTGGACTTGGAACTTTTTAACATGCACCTTACCAAGCTACTCAAAGGCGAAGAAATCGAGTTACCTCGCTTCAATTTCAAACTTGGCAGGAGAGAGTGGTCAGGGCAGAACCTTCGGTTGAAGCCACACGAGATCGTGGTGATCGAAGGAATCCACGGTCTTAACGAGCGTTTGACGGAGTCTATCCCTCGAGAGTACAAGTTCAAGGTTTACGTCAGTGCACTCACTCAGCTCAGTGTCGATCGATTGAACCGCGTTTCCACAACCGATACGAGGCTGGTGAGGAGACTCATCAGGGATTATCACTTCAGAGGGCACTCACCGTTGGATACGTTGAAAATGTGGCCAAAAGTACGCAGAGGAGAAGAGAGAAACATATTTCCATTCCAGGAAGAGGCTGACGTATTTTTCAACTCAGCACTTGTTTACGAACTCGCCGTTCTCAAAACTCATGCAGAACCTCTGCTGATGCAGGTGGAACACACCGAAGAGGAGTATTCGGAAGCCAGACGGTTGTTGAAGTTTTTGGAGTACTTTCTTCCTATTACCGACATAAGAGCTGTACCACATACATCCATCATCCGCGAGTTCATTGGAGGGAGTGTTTTTAAATACTGAAGCGCTTGCTTGTCGCGCTGGTTGCGTTTTTCAGTGTGTTGTGTCTTGGACTTTCATTCCAGATCGGTAACGTGCGCGAGGAAGTTGTTAGCTTTAAGCAAGACGGCGTTGAATACGTGAGTTTGAGCTCACTTGGAAAAGCGTTGAGTGAACTCAGCACGAGGCTTGGTGTGGATTTCGAAGTAGGGACTTTCGGGCCCATGTACTTTTTGCGCTACGGTGATGTTGTTGCATCTTTCATGGTAAACAAAAGTATTTTGAGTGGCCCCGGTTTTGTGAAATATCTTCCAGGCCCGGTGATCGAAAAAGATGGTGAGATATTCCTACCCATTCATGACATACTGGATGTTCTTGGGTTGACCTACAAAGTGGTGGGAGATACAGTGATCTTTGTTACCTGTGTCATCGAGCGACTTAGGCTGGAAGACGGTCTCATAGAGCTCGAATACAAGGGAGAACCGCTCTTTAACGTTCAAGTGGAAGGACGCTTCGTCGAAGTGGAATTGACGGGGCCGAGCATCTTTGCTGATAAAGCGCTACTACCAAAAGAAGTGAGTGTCGAAGGGGGATACGATAACCCACAGAGGATAACGGTAGAGTTGGCAAACCCTGTAAGCGATTTTTCTGTGGAGAGGTCGGCGCAAACTTACCGGATCGAGTACTCGGTGAAAGTGCCTTCTTTTACAAGGGTTGTTCTCAAAATGTCGGAAGATGATACAGCGGTGAAGAACGTCTTTGAAAACGTCCTTGAAAGATTCGGTATTGCACTGGTGGCCAAACCAACGAATGCTGAAGACGAGGTGGAGATAGCCTTGATCAAATCACGTCATCCGTCGATCCTCTACGAACCCGAAGCGAAGGAACACGAAGGATACTTTCATAGGCAAGCAGTTCTTTCCAAGCGTCTTGCGGAGAAACTCGCCAGCGAGTTGTCTTGGACTTACGAACCGATTTATCTGACATTGCTGGATCCTGCGGTAGTAGCGGTGGCGCTGGCTTGGCCTTTTGACGACCTTGAGAGAATCGCAGAGGCGGTGGGGAAATGCTTAGTGGAATTTTAAAAGTTGTGGTCTTGACCCTGAGTTTGTGCATCTTCACTGCTCTCTATGCCGCACGCATCTACTATGTATTGCCAAGCGGCGAACCGAAAGTGGAAGAGGTGAAAATACCGGAAGACGAAAACCCGTTTTCCTTCATCTTCAATGCGCTTTCCAATCCCCCTGTGGGATGCTTGAGACTTTTACCAGAAGATGCCTTTCGGGCTATATATGTAGTGCGCGATACGCTCTATCTGGATATGTACAGTGAAAGCTTCACTGGATACTCCTTTGACGAGGTGAGATACTTGATTCATTCTCTCATGTCCACCATATTCAGCTCTTTCGAGGGTATAAAATGGGTAAAGCTTTTACTCGATGGTCACGATGGATTCCCACTGGCGGGTACGGTCGAAATAACCTACATGTTTTCCAGGGAGGTGTGGCAAGATTGGCCCGTGCAGAGCCCTTGATAACACGTCTCAGAAGGATAGAAGGGCAGGTGAGAGGTCTTCAAAAGATGATAGAGGAAAAGAGGGCATGTGAGGATATCCTGACTCAGATAAACGCGGTGGTTTCCGCTATTCTCAAGGTCAAAGAGTTGATACTCAAAGACTACACGCAAAAATGTGTCTTGGAATATGAAGAGACGGGCGACAAATCGAAACTGGATTCGTTGATATCCATGCTCATAAAACACTCGGGGGAAGTGTAAATGGCCTTCATTAGCCCAAACAGTTGGGTTTTGATAATCCTGGACGATGGCTCGGAGCATCTGGTGAACGTGGGCTCTAAAGTTCATGTGACACACAAGGGCCGGATTGACTTGGAAAGATTGATAGACAAGCCCTTTGGCACTCGCGGGAAAACCTCAAAAGGTGTGGAATTTTGTGTACTGGAACCGGGCATTGTGGATCACATTTTCAATTTAAAACGGCGTACACAGATCGTTTATCCGAAGGACGCGGGATTCGTGCTTCTCATGCTCGACGTGAAGCAAGGTGATAGGATTATAGAAGCAGGACTTGGAAGTGGTGCACTTTGTTCCGTTTTTGCTAGATACGTGGGAGATACCGGTAAGATCTATGCTTATGAAAGAAGAAAAGACTTTATAAAGTTGGCGAAGGAGAACTTGTCGCGGCAGGGGGTTTTACACCGCGTGGATATCAAACACCAAGATATTTCAGAAGGATTCGAAGAGAGCGATGTGGACAGTGTGGTGATCGATGTGAACGATTCCTACAACCACGT
>QMVO01000315.1 GCA_003661125.1 Methanosarcinales archaeon | reverse complement strand
ATACAGAAATTTAGAGAGGCGATACGGAGCGCAACCCCTACTGAAGAACCGACGAAATGACCGAGAACGGGAACGAAAAGGTTGAGGAACGGCAAACAATCACGGCACGAAAGATAGCGGCGATAGCATCGAAACTATTATCACTCGCATTAGCTCGCCTGACCGCTCTTCTCTCAGCGGAGTGGGGGCGAGAGGTAACAGTGGAAGAAGCGGTGGATTTCTTGGAGAAGAATCATCAAATCTTGTCTTTCGAGGTTATAGATGAGGCGATAGCGAGCGACTGGAAGGTGAAGGCGGCAATTAATACTGCGGTCTCTCTCTCAGGATGGGTGCTACGCCAGCATAACGGGTGGCAACACGAACTACAAGAGCGAAGGGGTGAACTTCTCTTAGAGATGGCACGGACATACCGACCGGATGTTTACGAAATCCTGAAGGATAGGCAAAATCTTGTAAATTTTTTTGCTGATTATGTCCTATATAAATTTAGGGTGTAAGTATGATTGCAGAGGGCGATAGCGAGGGACTGACAACTCCAGAAATAGCGTGCTATGCAGCACTTGTAGGTTTCACTTCATTTCTCACGACTTTTATAACCATGTATGCGCTACAACAAATGAAAGAGAAATAGAAAATGCCATCGCATGACATTCACAAAATAGTGAACAAAATAATATTGGGAAAAGAATACGAGGATGTAAATCGTTGGTGCGACGCGCCCTATAAGTGGCTCGGCAGGAAGCACCGCATACTCAGGCATGACCCTGTATCCATTACGCTGAAATATCACAATGACCCCGAACGGCTCGCAGCGGCATTTTTACATGTGCTCACGGATGAGGTGTATTCGGAAGAGGTGAGGAAGAGGAGGAAGAGGAAATGAATGCGAAAAGAGAAAAGCCCGGGGAGGAGAAAGAAGTATTCATAACCAAAAAATATGCAACAATGGGAGGATTCATGCGGGGAGTGAGAAATGCGTTTATAAAAGTCTTCGGTGACGACGATAATCTAACCTTGATTGAGCCGGGAGAGGACAGAACAGTAGAGGAAAGAATAAGAGCAGGAGAATTTGTCACACATGCTGAAGGTAGCAAAGAACTTGGCTATAAGCTCGGTTGGGAAATAGAATTCCCAGATAGAATATATGTTTACTATACACCAGAATGGAAAGACGAAACAGAGGAGCAGGAAGAGAAAAATGAGAAAGAACTACTATCAGACCGTGAAATGCGTGTTATCGAGCGTTTAAAAATGTTAGGTGTGGAGATAGACGAACCACCGATAATCACAACCATTGGTAAGACAAAAACCGTTGTAGGGAAGATTGATAATTATCGGCTAAATTTTGTGATAGGGGACATACAAAAAGAAGATATGGAAGAGTTCGATACACTAAAAATTGGTGATAAAGTCTTGTGGGTCAAAAAATCGCCTATGTTGAGTATGTTAAAAGAGAAACTGCGACGGGGCGAGAAAAAGCCAAAAGTAATGAAGCTCGTGCCCGAATATGGCGGGCTAAAAAGGTTTGAACCGCAAGATATGACGCTCACTGAGAAACTGCAATTGAAATATCTCAAGGAACATGGGAATTTATAGGGATGCGTATAGGGAGTTTTGGGGCAGGTATAGCAGGGTTGAACAAGACCGGATACGGCGGGAACTGAAGAGAAAAGGGATAAAACCGCTTACGCCTATTGAATTAGGACATTTGAAATCGCTATTAAGAGAACATGGTGTTGATGACTGGGTTTCGGAAGTGGACCCTTATATATCTTATGAGGAGAATGTTGAGCAGATAGAGCAGAGGTTTGGCAGTTTACCGCAGGAAAAAGAGTTCAGTTTAAGCAGTTTTGCACGCAGTGTGGGTGAAGGATTCTGTGATTATGTCCACGAGCTTGTGGAAGAACTCATGCGAGAAGAGCCAGACGCTTTGAAATATATTGCGGAATTGGGGTATAAAGATGTGGATTCGTTTTTAAAGGACGTGGTAAAGGAAGGGATATTGCCTGAATATGAGATAGAGGAGATAAAAGAAGCTTATGGGAAGAAACCTGTAACGAAAGAAAGAAAGCCTAAAAAAGAGAAGATTGAGAAAAAACCGCACGAAGAAAAATATCACATTGAATTTTGGTATTTATTGCACACTCCACACTTACCCGAAAAATACCAGTGGGAATATCAAATTAGAGGGCAATGGAACATCAAACGGTTCAAAACTTTTGAAGAAGCCCGTGATTTCATTAAGAAAGGCGAAGCGAAACTGTATATCCATTTCTTACGTGGTGAGGGCACAGCGACTTGGGAGCCGGTTGATATTCAAAAATTCGTATTGAAGGTTGGCGAAAGATTTGAAATCCCGCCTGAAGAATATGAGTTGGTTCAGCCCGTGTTTTTATCAGAATCTCAAAAATGGCGCTGGCGTGTTGATATTTGGAACAAAGAGACAAATAAGAGTTATTCAAAAGATATATTTGAGGATGAATTATTAAAACTTAAAGAAAAAGCTGAAAAAGGAGAAGCCATGAAGGAAACAAAAAAAGCGGTTGAAGAGAAACTCAAAGCGGTGTTTATTTCTTATCTCAAAGGTGCAGGCGTTCACCCTGTAACAATAGAGGAAGAACTGAAAAGGGCAAAAAAAGACATAGAATCATTCGCCGAGTCGGTCGCATCGGGGCGAATATCGCAATCTTATGCAGTTGCAAACATTACCGACCTCGCAGAGCATACTAAGATGCTACTGGAGGAGGAAGAGAAAGAGGAGGAGGAAGAAGAAGAGGAAGAAGAGGAAGAAGTGCCAGTGTTAAGACCGGTATTTCCACCACCTAAGCCAAAACGCAAGCCTGCAAAGCGAGCGAAGCGGATAAGAAAAATGGAAGAAGTTACCCCGGAAATTCTTGAACCAAGTGCGATAGCGGAGAAGATTTTGAGGGAGTATCCCGACGAGTTGCTCGCATTTGGTGTGCGCTGGGTATGTGAGAACCGACGCCGAGAACTGGGATTCGTAGATGGTGCAAACTT
>QMVO01000314.1 GCA_003661125.1 Methanosarcinales archaeon | reverse complement strand
GCTGATAAAGAGAGGTGGTAGTGTATGAGGAGTAAGGTAGCAGGGCGGGGGAATGTGTTATGGAAGGATTGCGAGGGGAAAGGGCGGGCGAAAATGCTTAGAGGAAGGCATAGAGGGCATAGATGGGCGTTGCGTGCGTTGTTAAGTGTTTTCATCTTCGCCTTTTTATTTGCTGCTATTCCGGTATCTGCTCATCAAGCAGAAAGCGCTCATCAGTTCACACTTCAAATATACGGAAACGCAAACGAAGACGATACTATAGATATGAGAGATGTGACATACATAAAATTGGTGATATTCGGCAAAAAGCCAGAAACAGCGTTATGTGATGCAAATTATGATGGGAGAGTGAGCATGTTAGATGTCGTCCAAACAAAATTAATTATTGTGGGAAAAGAAGGAGAACTCACGATTGTTGATTCCGCTAATAGAACAGTAACAGTGAAGATGCCAGTGAAGAGAATAGTTTCTTTTGCTAACTACAACTGCGAGGTGTTACGCTCTCTAAATGCAAAAGATAAGATAGTGGGCGTAGACGAATTCACGAAATACTATAAAAGATTTTTCCCAGAGATAAGCGAGTTGCCTTCAGTTGGTACAATAGAGAATCCGGATATAGAGGCGATATTATCTCTTGAGCCTGATATTGTCCTCACGTTCGGCACGTATGAAATGCCATACATTGAGGAAAAGCTGGAAGGAACAGGTATTGAAGTAGTTAGCTTCTATTTCTATGATCCAAAGTTTCTAACAGAAGAGATAACGAAGCTTGGATATATTGTTGATAGAAGAGAAGAGGCAAAGGAATTCATTAATTTCTATGAAGGGGTCATAGATTCAATCAAAAGTAGAACGGAAGGAATCCCAGATGATGAAAAACCAAAAGTATATTATGAATGCTTCTGGCAGGATTACATGACGGGCAATAAATACGCCACAGACCATTGGATCATAGAGACTGCAGGAGGGATAAACATAGCTGCTGATGTAGCAGATAACTCCATGTATATCGGTTACCCAACAGTGAGTCCGGAGTGGATAATAGAGCAGAACCCGGATATAATCATAAAGCGTAGTAGCAGTCCTCCGTATGGATATACAGGTTATGAGTTTGATGACGATTCATGGGCGAAATCGTTAAGGGAGGAAATTATGAACCGCCCAGGATTTGAAGCGATTAACGCAGTGAAAGAGGGGAAGGTTTATATCGAAGATACATCTTTATGTGGATTTTTATCTGTTGCCTATCGTGCAAAAGTGTTTCATCCTGATCTCTTTGAGGATTTAGACCCACAGGAGATTCATCAGGAATATCTGAACAGATTTCAAAGAATAGACTACGACTTGAATAAACATGGAGTGTTCTGGTATCCACCGTTGGAGGATTAAAGATACAGGAAAGGGGTGGAAATGGAAAGAGGCTTGTGCTTTGGAGGCGTTCAAAATGAAAAGAACAAAAATAGGATTTGTAACTGGGTATACTGGGGCTATACTCAAGTTATTGGGCAAGGCAACAAGCGAACTGAATGAGCAGGGATACCCCATTGAAGTTCAGGCAAGGTATCAAGCAGTTGAAATCGATGATGAGTTCTGGGACTGGTTGAAAAACGAGGCAGATGTGATAGTGGTGAATGTTCATTCATGCCATGAGAACTATAATGTGCTAAAACAAGTGTTATCAGAGGTTAATGTGCCGGTATTTTCTGTTGAGTATGGTGGGGAGCCGTTGAGTAAAAATGTTGAGCCAGAAGCACTTGCGACGCTTACAGGTTATTTTATGTATAGTGGATTGGAAAACATCAAGAATATGCTACTGTTTCTGGCAAATTACTGCGGTAACATCAAACTTGAGGTGCCAGAACCTAAAGAGATTCCGTGGCATGGGATTTACCATCCAGACGCCCCTAATATATTTGATTCACTGGAAGCATACAAAAAATGGTATAAGAAAAGTAAAGGGTGGAATAGGCACACAATAGGTATATTATTCTACCGCGACCATTGGATTGAGGACGATACAGCAGTGTGTGATGCCCTGATACGTGCAATCGAGAGAAGGAATGTGAATGTAATACCCGTGTTCTCCTATCTTGGTATGAAAGTGGGTATGAAGGAATGGGGAATAGAGAGCATTGACATAGCTCAGAAATATTTCATGGATGACGATAAACCAATAATAGACCTTTTAATTAGCCTGCAAGGATTTTACTTAGTGTCAAGAACTATTGGAGAATGGGTTGACCCCACCACGGAGGGTATGGATATACTCAAAAGATTAAATGTTCCGGTCATTAAGGCAGTAACACCTTATTACAAAACAATTGAAGAATGGCGAAAGAGCAGTGAGGGAATAGATGCCTTAACTGCTGCAATGGATGTGATGATGCCCGAGGTTGATGGTGTGATCGAGCCTATCGTTGTTGGAGCGAGTGAGAAAATAGAGGAGGCAACAGTTGGTGGCACGTTTGATAAGCGAGAACCCATAGAAGAGCAAGTTGAGTTTCTGGTTGACAGATGCATGAAATGGATTCGTTTAAAATATTTACCAAATAAGGAGAAAAAGGTTGCTTTTGTTCTTCATAATAATCCATGTGCAGGTGCTGAAGCCACTGTTGGTATGGGGTTCGGTCTGGATACCATAGAAAGCATGGTCAGGATACTACATAAAATGAAGGAAGAAGGTTATGATGTCGGCGACGATATACCAGAAACATCAAAGGAACTGATTGACACCATCCTGAGTCGTAAAGCAATCAGCGAGTTCAGATGGACGCCAATATCTGAGGTGGTACGAAAAGGCGGTGCGGCAGCCCTGTTACCCAAGGAGAAATATCTAAATTGGTTCAGTGAGCTCCCTGATAAAGTCAAACAAGAAATTATCGAAACATGGGGCGACCCTACAGATCTTTCCAAAGAGCAATCTGAGGATGCTAATTGGGCTAAACTGAGCATGGGATTGTATGAAGATAAAATCGTCATTCCTGGGTTGAAGTTTGGAAATATCTTTCTGTGTGTCCAGCCGAAGCGGG
>QMVO01000313.1 GCA_003661125.1 Methanosarcinales archaeon | reverse complement strand
GACCGCTTATCGTCATATCCTCCCACACATACAACCTCTCCGGATATATCTCAAAATCATACACCACCGGATCATAATCCAGTACCTCTAAACTACCATTCATATAATACCAATCACTGCTCAGATTGTACGTGTTAAAAACCCTAATTCTAAAATCCCACCTTCCAGGTTCCATATTTTGGGGCACAAGAATCTTCAACTCCAGCGAGGAGTTGCTTACATTCTCAAGATCCCACTTGACCCTCGTACTGAGGATGCGTATCTCAGTCCAGTTCCCCTCTCGTCCCACCTCAGTCTCTGCCCTCATGGAGAACAGTGGGTTATGAACATCTCTTACCCATATATTTATTTTAAACGTCTCTCCCCTATATACCGGTGACAGATCCCCCACGCGCACAATCTGTGGCGGCTCTGGACGTCTGCCCAGAAAGACATGAAGTGCTGGCACTCTGCCTATGCACCTTACTACAAGGTCGTCCACTCCATCCTTATTCAAATCCATTACCTGATAAACCCAGGGATAACCGTAATCTCTCTCACAGAATTCCGGCGTGCCTGTTATCATAACATGATAATGCAGAGACTCACTGAAGTCGTAGGGCGGGGTCCCAATTATTTCATACCCAATAATTGCTCCCGTCGTATCGCCTGTTTGGTAATATGGTTGAGCTAACAATACCTCCTTCAGGCCGTTCCCATCAAAATCAGATACTGCCGGACGGAATCCAGGGAATATGCCATCAAATTCACCCTGAACTGTACTGGGAAGGTTCTCCCCACCAAGGAGGAGATAGACGTCAGCCTTTCCACCTGCACCTAGAGAGTTCATGCTGAAAAGTAGGTCATCGTAATCGTCATTATTAACATCTGATATTGTAAGCGTATTCAAATGCGCCCCTATCAGGACTTTCTTATGGGGAATGGAATCCAGATTCACCACCGGATTCCCGCTAAAATTCAATCTGTTCTCTAGAATGTATACTGCTATTGTAGACTCTCCATAGCTCTTCTTTATCAGAAGATTTGTTCTCCCTCTCTGGGTTACCTCTGCTAGATAAAATGGAAGCACTGCCCCGGGGACGAAGAGTTCCCCCTCTGATACATTTATTTTTCCCCCTGCTATGAGTGTCTCCTTCCGGAATATATGGACGCCATTCGTTTCTCCTACCAATAAATCGTCATCATCGTCGCCATCAACATCAAGAAGCTGTACAGTTCGTAAGGCATTATTCCCAACAATTATTACCCCGGCCTCGGAGAGCGTATGGTTTTTTTCCATTTCAAGGGTCCTCTGATCAAATACGTAGATAGTGCTGTAATTCAGAAAGAGAAGCTCGTTACTCCCGTCTCCATCCACATCCACCACCCTAACCCTTGTATTGGCGAAGGTGGTGTTCCCAATATATATCCACCGGGTGTTGTGCGATGAAACATTTCCTCCGGATTGCCATAACGTTGTGTTAATATAAAACACCCCTACATAACCCATCCCAGTGGTTCCGTTTCTCACGATGTATACAATATCCAGCATTCCATCGCCGTTTAGATCCCCATATCCTACGCTTGCCACAAATCCGTTGGATATCTCAATCCGCACAACGGCACCAGCAGTATTCAGCGACGTATTCTGCAACATTTTTTGAGAGAACCCAAGAAGTTCTTGAGTGGTATAATTGTTCCTGTATATCCGAGAGCCTAGTAAAATATCCAGTTTTCCATCTCCATCCACATCCACGATGTCTGTCGCATTTTCCCAGATATAATCCGGTTTTTGGGAGCTACTATAGTTAATAGTGCGATAAATATCCACTACATTCCCATTTCCCAGTTGTTCTGCGGTGTTGGAATAGTATTTCTCGCCGTTCCCCAAAACTTCTAGTGTCTCACTGTTCCAAGAGTTCACCTGGACGTCTAAGGTTAATAAAAAATAAATAACAATAAAGCAAAACATAAAGCTCCTTTTTTTCTTTTTCATATTTTTTTTTACCTCCAGCATACTTTTCCCCACTTCTTTTTGATAGAGCCTTCTTACCAGTTCATATATAGTTATTATTGTATATATACATAGAAGTCATAAGAAGGATAATCCTCATCCATATTGTATATTTGTTCATATCCATTATCTGGGTCGCCATCTGCATCCCTTATGCCTTTTGCGAGAAGGGTCACTTCCATATGTACGTGTATGGCATCTCCCTTATAAACATTAAACGTCATATAGGGAGTCAGATGGGTTTGAGTTCCAGGCAAGTACAGCTCTTGTAAGTAGCTCGGTGGATAATAAGTAACTAAAGTCCATGTGCTTGCACCTGCAGGGCGGAAGTAGAACCATGCTTCAATGCTTCCGTTAGTGCAATAGTGTCTTTCAGCCGGTGGTGGAACTATTTTTGTATAGTTGTTATCGTTCCATATGGTATATCTTGCATATACATATACTATATTCTTATTTGATTCATCTATTGTAATATATGTATACGTTTGCCAGGGACTCTGTATAAAACTGAGTTCCGCCGGGTCTGTTGCCGTGTCATGGTCCCTCCCTGTGACTTGATTGAACACTATGTGTTGTACTGTCTCTCCCCTCACCTCCGCTACTGGCACGCCCAAAAAGGCAAAGAAAAGAAGTCCCATTACACCCAAAACTACCCAACCTCTTTTCACCATCTCCATAGTCTACCACCGGTCTAATCCTTAATTGCAAATGACTTATTTTCTTTTTGGTACACTATTGAATCATCCTCCTAATATTTACAGTGCAGTCCCTTCCCTACCTCTTTCTCCATAAAATACGGATAGAACTGCCCGAACACCACCAGAATAAGAAGCCTCCCCAAACTTTACTCCACCCCCCATGAACTGAGTGCGGATGCCAGGGGCATGAACAGAAATATCCCTGCATTTATAAAAGGGTTTATCCCATTTTTACATCATCGCTCCCCTTAGCGCTCTCTGGAGCTATTAAGGGGGACTTACTCCTCCATCCCTGAAAAACCCCTCCTCCTAAAATAAAACACCGTCAAGGCCACCATTATG
>QMVO01000312.1 GCA_003661125.1 Methanosarcinales archaeon | reverse complement strand
TAAATGCCCTGAATACAGCGTATGGAAAAGCGATAGGGTGCAGTTAGCGGCGTATGCAATGCTTATCGAAGAAGAGTTTGAAACAACGGTAAAGAGAGGGTTTGTGGAATATATAAGAACTGCTGAGTTCAGAGAATCGCAGATAAGGAAGAGGGACAAAGCGCTTGCTCTACAAATATTGAAACGAGTAAAACGGATAAAAGGGGGTGTGTTCCCGGAGAAAGGGGAGAATGCGCACTGTGATAGTTGCGTCTTTGAGGAGATGTGCGAAACAAAAAAGACACTTCTTTCAAAGTTGTTTGGGAAATAAACTTTTCATTTTCTCCGATTGAACCACGTAAGCAGATTTCTTATATTCTCAATATAATTAGAAACTTCTTCAGCACCTAATTGGTTTTCATGAAAGCCTGAAGTATGCAAATACCAGGCATTAGACCAGGCATCTCTTATTAACTCGCCTTCTTTTTTCGTTAATTTGGCAGCGGCACGATGTAATAATAGAGTTGTCCATCTCCCTATTTTCTCCGCATCTCTCCATTCTCCAAGTAAATGCTCTTCCGCTAAAATCTTTATTATTTCCTCGGTAACCTTGTAAAACTTCTCACATGCTTGTGCTATTGATGTCCTATTCCTCTCACCGCTTTCCAAAATCTCTCCTCCATCGAATCTTGGAATTGTTTCTTCCCTTCCTTCTTCAATCTCCATACTCTTTATTATATGTTCTATTTTTCTTTATATTAAAAAGGGGAGGGGGCGATAAAAATGGAAAAGCGAGGTATGAGTAGAGAAGAGATAGAGTCGTTGCTTCTGGAGAAGAAACGGAAGGATTTAGCCTATGATAAAATTTTGAGCTCGATGTGCACATACCCACATGAAATAGCGGCGTATGCACACAGGATGTTTCTGGAATCGAATTTAGGTGATTCGGGGTTATTTAGGGGGTCAAAGGAGATGGAGGATGAAGCGGTAAGGATGATAGGAGCACTATTGGGTAATGAGCACGCCTTTGGATATATCTCCACTGGTGGAACAGAATCAAATATACAGGCGATACATGCGATAAGGAACAGGAAAATGAGGGAAGGACTGAAAGAGATGAACATAATCGTGCCAGAAACAGCACATTTTTCGTTTGACAAAATTGCTGATATATTGAGCATAGAAGTGCGAAAAGCGGCTCTGGATGAGGAGCTGAGAATGGATATGAATTCGCTGGCAGAATTGATAGATGACAAAACGATATGCGTGGTAGGAATAGCGGGTACGACGGAATTTGGACAGATAGATCCGATAAAGGAGATTTCGGAAATTGCGCTTGAAAGAAACATTTTCTTGCACGTGGATGCTGCTTTCGGCGGTTTCGTAATTCCGTTTTTAGATAAGAAGTACGAGTTCGATTTCTCGCTTGATGGCGTATCGTCTATTTCAATAGACCCGCATAAGATGGGTATGAGCACGATTCCCGCAGGATGTATTTTGTTTCGAGAAGAGTCTTATTTGTACGAGTTAGCGGTGCCTACACCTTATTTAACGACAAAAGAGCAGTGCTCGTTGATAGGGACAAGAAGTGGTGCATCCGCAGCGGCTACTTTTGCGGTTCTCAAATATCTTGGTAGAGAAGGTCTGAGGGAAATTGTGGGTGAATGCATGCGGCTAACGAGGATGTTGGTGAGTGGTGCGAGGAAGATGGGCATTTCTCCAGTGATAGAGCCTGTTATGAACCTGGTAACGTTGAGTTTTCCTGCGGAAGGGGTGGACAAGGTTACGAATGCGTTAGAAAGGAAGGGATGGCGAGTTTCTGTAACAAGATCGCCGAAAGCGCTTCGATTGGTAATAGCACCGCATGTGAAGGAAGAGACAGTGAAGATGTTTTTAGAAGATTTGGAGGATGTGGTATAAAAAAGCTTATAATTATAAGTGCGGGTACACAAACACACCATGCTTTGTCACATCAAAGTCTACGCCACAGAAATTATCCACGTATTCCTGATGTATTGCTTGCGGATCCAAATCCTCGAACTCTTCCGGATAGAACCACTTTGCCATGTATGCAAGTCCAACAGGATATACAGAGCCAAAAGTAATGCATCCATCTATTAGATAAACATGCCCGCGTTCCACTGCTGTTACATTACCAAATCCCGGTAGTCCTATTGTCCTCTTATATTCTTCTTCTATTCCCGTTTCATCGTCTGTCTTGTAACCACCCTTGCGAGAAAGTCCAACGATAACATCCGGGTCTTGCTCCAAAATCTTCTCTGTTTCTACTGCCGGATACGTTCCCACAAGCTCTGCTGTGATAGCCATGTTCTTCCCGCCTGCAAGTTCACAAAGCTGGTGCATTCCTGTTCCTTTTGAATACGTCTTGCGTTCACTTATTGAGTCCACCCCGCTCTTATCAAGGAAAACCTTTGGCTTCTCATCTTCTGGAATCTCTGCTACTTTATCTTCTATTTCCTTAATATGTTTATCATGCCACTCAAGATATTCATTTGCATTAGCTTCTTCTTCAAGTAAGTACCCGAACGTTTCCATCCCCTCTCTGAGTTCTTCTGGCTTGAAGAAGTCCAATCGAATGACCGTTATGGTGGGGGGCAGTTTATCCTCTATGTATTCGGGCCCGGGCCACATTCCGTAAGCAAATACAGCATCAGGTTCCAATTGCAGCACTGCTTCTGGTTCAATCTCCTTCCACCCCCCGACTACCGGTTTTTTACTTATCTCGGGGAAGAATTCCGTTCTTTTTGCTACCGTATCACTGATGCCAACTATTCTATCATCGGCTCCTAAAACGCGAATCGCTTCCGCAATATCGGTATTCAGCACAATTACTCTCTCCAACGGCTTGTATATCGTGACATTTTCTCCAGTCGCAGTCGTAATTGTTCTTGGGTACCTCCCATGATAAAAATGACTACAAGCAACTTTACGAAGTTCTTCCTTTCCTGGATATTCTACGTCCTCCCCCAAATAAATGGCTTTCATATACGCCATGACCGCATCTATTACCTCGGTCCTTGATATAGAAGCAACGCCCTC
>QMVO01000311.1 GCA_003661125.1 Methanosarcinales archaeon | reverse complement strand
TGGCGATGTCCTGCCTTGCTGGCAATCCAGAAACGGCTGAAAGTAAAGCTAATGTTTCTGCAAGAGAAGCGCTGTCCCCTTCCACTACGGAGTAAACCTGCTCGAAGCTCAACGTCGCCGTGAGCGAAATGGGTTCCCACCTTCCATATTTCCAGTTGAGATAGGCATCGAGTGTCATCACCGCCTTGCTGTGTATCTTTCCACTGAGATCTGCTTCGCGCTGGATGTCGATCACACCAGGTTTACCCAGGAAAGTCTTGGCGGTGATACGAACCGGTACGCCGAAGGTATGATCTGGAAGCTCGAGCACTGTGAGGCCGTTGACTTGCCCTGTCCGTTTGCCTTCAGTTTCTACCATGAGTTCACCCCTGATCAGGGCTTCTCTCAACTTTTCTTCGTAGAGATCGACTCTTCTTTCAGCTTTTTTAACAGCTTCGAGCACGTGTTTTGCGCTGACCGTATCGGCGTTATCCGCTTTTGCCTGGTGTGAAGATTCCACTAGTAAACGTCTAACAATTCCAAAACGGGTACTGAGCTTTCTTCGATCTCCAGAAAGACGTACACTGTATTTAAGTACCTCTTCGAGTCCACTCTTATCGAAAGGTAGCAATTCCTCTTCTTGTACTATCGAGGCTACTACATTAACGAAGTCAACCACGTTGTCCTCGTTTAATTCCATGCTCCAATCGAACGGTACCTTTACACCGAAGAGCTTTCTGAACTCCTCGTCATGAACATACATCAGTTCGTAGACCCATTCCGGACCGATGAGTATGACCTTGAAAGAAAGCGGGATGGGTTCTGGTCTCAGCGTGTGCAGATTACTGATACCCAGCGCCACCTCGAGATTCTCAATCCTTGCCTGTTGGGAGACGAGTACCCTCTTGAGACCTTCCCACGCATGGGGTTGTTTCAGAAGTTCCGTAGCATCAAGAATCAGGAAGCCTCCATTTGCCTTGTGAACAGCTCCGGGTCTGATCATGGTGAAATCCGTGTGGAGTACACCCTGGCGCGCGTAATACTCTATCTTGCCCAGGAGGTTGGAGTAAGTGGGATGAAACTCTTCCACAACGGGTGCTCCTATAAGTCCGGAATTGTCTACTAGCAAATTGACACCGTATCGTTGTTTGAAGTATTCTATGATTCCAGTCTCTTCTGAACGCAACTGCTCCAAGTTATCCAACATGTCGTTTTTGACTGCGTTCAAGAAGTCGAGGATCTCAGAATTCTTAGAATACTTCTTCTCGAGCTCCGCGAAGATGTTTCCAACTGCGAACATAGCTACATATCTGTCCAAATCACGCAGCCGCCTTTTGAACTCTCTGTCGATAAAGCGAGACTTCGTGAGAGAGCCATCCAGGAGTATCTTCAGCTTGGTACCGTTCTCTTCGATTCGCTTCTTCGTCTCCTCGGGTAGGTGTTCTATAGCGTCGGGAGGAATGGGTTTATCCTCAATGACAGGAAAACTGACGATCCCCGCCTGCGTTACCTGAACGTCAAATCCCAAACTTCTCGCCTTTTCTCTCAGTTCTTCCCAAAGCTGCTTCTTCTCCTTAAGATACTCCTCCTCTAATTGAGAGCGCCGTCTGGAGTACTCTTCGCTGTCGAATGTCCTGCGTATCGCTTCGGCCGCTTCGGTTACCAGGTTGTTCATGTCGAGCTTCAAACTCCTTCCCTGGCCTGGAAGCAACGCCATGAAGTTCGGATGAAGATGGTCCTCGAAATTGTTCACGTACACCAGATCGTGTGGAACCGGAAGTTTCTCCGCAAAGGCCCTAACGGCGGTTCTCACAAAGGTACGTCTTCCCGTTCCTGCTGGTCCTGATACATAGACATGGTAACCTTGGGAAGTAACTTGAAGTGCGGTCCTTAGCGCTTCATCTGCCCTGGATTGACCGACAAAACCACATTCACCACAGATAGCCTTTGTTGACTCGATTTTGCCCAAATTAAACCCTAATTCGAGATCCTCGAAGGCGAGCTCTTTCACATCTTTCCCCTCCCATTTCTGCTTCCCATATATCGTAACACGCACCACAACGGTCTTGAAATCGGAAATTGTTAGAAGATTGTGGGGCCTCACCTGTACTACAAGCGAAATGTCCCCTTGCTGAGGCCGCGAAGAGTATGCGCATGAAGTTTCGCATGAAGACACATATCCGGCAATTCGACATGCCGGTGTAATCTTTTCTCATTTGGAAAAACATCAAGCGCCAATCATGTTTTCGTTTCTCCGTGTGAGCTCGTTTAGAATTCTGCTCAATCTTTTTACCCGTACCACAAAAGCTTCCAAACGGTTCTCTATAACCGGAGTGAAAGGGTTTCCATCAGTCTCTATATAAACGACGGGTAGGTCACCCACGTGATCATTCAGGCCTAACGATATGAGCAATCTACGTGCGGATTCTTCGAGAGCCCTCTGTGTTACCGCCTCGGCAATCCGTGTGGGCATACAGCCAAAAGGTCCTATCGCCACTATGCCGTGATAGTCTTTGACTATGTGATGTAGGATAGTTCCAACGGTAATGATGGCTTCACCAGTGAGTCGCGGATTCAAATATGGCTCTGCTGCTTCAATAACTCTTTTCATGTTCACATAAACGGGATGATAAAACCCCGTACGTTCGAATACCTTCTTCACCTTCCATTCAACGTGCTTCTTAGCGACCACTTCTAAGAATTTCTTGAATCTCTCCACGGGTTGATCGTCTGGAGAGGTGAACTTTCTCATATAAAGATAGTCGGTGTAGTAGATCCATTCGTGGACTGGAGAAATGTGGGTCATAATTCCATGCTCGGCGAAATACTCTTCCAATTGCTTTCTGGAAAACTCGTCGCGTCGCACGTAGATTTCGCCGGTGATCAACACTCTTGGCACGCTGTGAAAATCTCTGGATCTTTCGATCGAAGACAACAAGGAGACGACCTCTTCCAGACGCTGATAGACTCGCTTTGTTGGATCGTTCTTCAGCGAGTCAAGAATCGCCTCCTCAGCGCGCCGAATAGCGGTTTCCGCTTTCTTGCGATCAGAGGCGAGCA
>QMVO01000310.1 GCA_003661125.1 Methanosarcinales archaeon | reverse complement strand
TTGACGGCCTCACTGATACTGGCGATAATGGTGCTCCCAACGATCGTCGGCGTCTCAGGAGAAACAATCTCAGCCGTGCCGAGGGACTATAAGGAAGCCGCACTCGCCCTTGGAGCGTCTAAGTGGCAAATTATAAGGAACGTTGTTCTACCTCTCTCTAAATCCGGCATGTTAGCAAGCGTAATGTTAGGTTTCGGGAGAGCCATAGGGGAGACCGTCGCGGTCCTCATGGTAGCGGGGAATGTGGCCATGGTCCCCACACCTCCCTGGAATTATTTGGCTCCAGTATATCCGGTTACGGCCGTCATAGCGATGCAGATGGGTGAGGCCGCCGTCGGAAGCCTAGAATACAGCGCATTATTCGGGTTAGGATCGATACTCTTCATCATTACGTTTGTTGTGAACACAATTGCTGACGTAATCGTCAGGAGGGGACCCGCAACGAGAGGTGTTCAGCTATGAGCGGCCAGACCGGGGAGAGAGTGATCTTCGCAATTCTTGGAGTACCCATGCTCATCTGTATGCTTATATTCTCGTGGATTCTCAGCCTGCTCTTGACTGGAATCGGATCTGTGAGGTGGGAGTTATTAACCGTGAGTGCCCTCCAAGGGGGAATGTTTGAGATGATCGTTGGCACCATATACTTGCTACTTGGGGCTACTGCGGTTGCTGGTCCAGTAGGGATTTTAGCCGCCATCTACTTGGTGGAGTATGCCCCGAGCAGGGGGCTGACGCGTATCATAGACCAAGCGATCAATAACTTGGCCGGCGTTCCATCGATAGTGATAGGTCTATTTGGCTACACCTTCTTCTGCCGACATCTCAGACTCGGAGTATCCCTCACAGCCGGCTGGTTGACCTTAGCTCTGATGATGCTTCCCATAGTTATTAGGGGGTCTGAGGAAGCCTTGAGGATGGTTCCCGCATCCTTTAAGGAAGCGGCTCTGGCTTTAGGAGCTACTAGATGGAAGGCGATAAGCTCAACAACTCTCCCGGCAGCCGCACCAGGGATGGTTACGAGCGTGATCTTAGGGATAGCTAGAGTTGCCGGAGAGACAGCCGCTATACTCTCCACCTCATGCGTTCTCATAACAAGGGGCTTAC
Organism: Methanosarcinales archaeon; assembly: GCA_003661125.1. GTDB lineage: Archaea > Halobacteriota > Syntropharchaeia > Alkanophagales > Methanospirareceae > QMVO01. The sequence continues at coordinate 1,935 of QMVO01000310.1, read as the reverse complement.
CGAGATCCCCCTTAGAGCCCGTGATGGCGCTTTCATATAACCTCTTTGTCAAAATAGTTGCCCTAGGAACTCCAGCCCAAAAGGTCTTTGGAGTAGCCCTGGTTCTCTTTATGATTGTCACCTCACTCTCCCTCTCCGCGATTTTATTGAGAATCCATTACAGGAAGGGGCAGCCATGGTTAATGATAAGATAGATATTAGGAACCTGAATGTCTGGTTTAGAGACAACCATGTCCTGAAAGACGTAAGTTTCAAGATCAGGGAGAATGCTGTTACAGCAATCATGGGCCCCTCAGGATGCGGAAAGACAACCCTAATAAGGGCGATCAACAGGATGAACGACCTTATATACGGCTGCCGGACATCCGGCGATGTATACATAGATGGGCACAACATCTACGACGGAAACATAAACGTCTACGAGTTAAGAAGGAAGGTTGGAATGGTGTTCCAGAAGCCCAACCCCTTTCCAAAGTCAATATATGAAAACGTCGCATTCGGGCCGAGGATTCACAAGGTAGCGAACGGAAGGGAACTCGACGAGATTGTGGAGAGAAGCCTCAGGGAGGCAGCCCTCTGGGATGAAGTTAAGGACAGACTACACGACAACGCCTTCAATCTCTCAGGCGGGCAGCAACAGAGGCTATGCATCGCAAGGGCATTGGCCGTGAAGCCCGAGATAATACTGATGGATGAGCCTTGTAGCGCATTAGACCCCGTAGCAACAGCGAAGATTGAAGCCCTAATAAGAAGACTGAGTAAGAAGTATACCGTGATTGTAGTTACCCATAACCTACAACAGGCAGCCCGAATCTCAGACTTCACAGCCTTCCTGTACATGGGCAAGCTCATCGAGTATGGTGACACCAAAAGTGTCTTCGAGAACCCCCACAGCGAACTGACAGAGAAGTATATCACGGGAAAGTTTGGGTAGGTGAATATGGATGAGCCGACTGATCGACGCAGGTTTAGAGCAGCTCTCAAGACTCATCTTCAAGATGGGAGATCTGGCAGAGAAAACCGTTTTGCTCTCGCTCGATTGTTACATGAAAGGAGTAGATGTCCACGAAAAGGTGAGGGTATTGTCTGAAACCCTGGTCTCGCTGAGTGAGGAGGCTGAAGATAAGGCAGTGGAGTTGATCGCAAGATATCAGCCCGTCGCATCTGACCTGAGAACAATAAAGTCCTACATGAAGATTGCATACGACCTCTCACGCTACGGCAGATACGCCTGGGACATAACACACATTCACAAAAGGCTTGACATCAAGCTGGATGAATGTAGATTTCCATGGATGCCCCTAGAAGAGATTAGCGGAAAAGTATTGAGGATGGTTCACACAAGCATCGAAGCGATCAAGAAACATGACGTAGACCTCGCAAAAACACTCAATGCCATGGAAAGGGAGGTTGACGAAATATATTACCGATGCCTCGACAAACTGGTTGAACAGCCTCCACCATTAACAGGTTGTGTCGTCTCAACCCTGCTCTTCATTCGGCACCTCGAAAGGATAGCTGACCACGCGGCCTATATAGGGGAATCAGTCATCTATATCGTGACAGGTGAACGGGTAAGCCTTAGATAAAATGAGGCATAATTAAAGATGGAAGGTGAGGGATTAATGATAAAGCGATTTCACCTAACTATTGTAACATGAAATTATTATTTAAACGTTTATAATCATGTTTTTTGGCGCCGGGGATGGGATTTGAACCCATGAGCTCCCAGAGGAGCACTGGTTCGCCTGCCCCTGGGGCTTCAAGACCAGCGCCGGTGGACTCCGCTGGGCGGATTTGTCCGGACTTGGCTACCCCGGCTCAAATTGAGATGATGATCTTCGGAGATAAAAATCCTTATGGGAGGTGAGGGCTTCCTCGACCTATCGCCGCCGTCCTCGTCCGATGATGAACTCGCAGCAGAGGTTCTTCCTG
>QMVO01000309.1 GCA_003661125.1 Methanosarcinales archaeon | reverse complement strand
GCAGATATGAGCAAGATTAAGGAAGAAGATATTGAGAACATAAGAAAAGCCGTAGAAAAGGAGTTTCCAGAAGACCCTGCTTTACAACAGGTTCACATCGCGAGGAAAATCATTGCTAAAGAATCGCAACTTGAAGGATTAAGTTTTCTTGAATACATCAAATTGGTGAGAAAACAAGTCAAAAATGTCTAATAAAGGCACGGCGTATAACAGAGCGTATCTGGCTTCGTGCCTTCGGCACTTCGCCCAAATCCTGCTTCGCAGGACTTCAGATACGCTCGAAACGTTATATGAAATGGCAGTTTGTGAAAAATAAGATATCAGGAGGTGTTCCATGTACAATAAGGAAAATAGTCCATTTACACCAGGAAGTCCTGTTCCTGTTGAACTTTTTGTGGGCAGGTCAGAGCAAATTAAAGAACTCATTCGATATGTTGGGCAGATTTCATCAGGAAAGCAAGAAAACGTCTTTTTAGCAGGAGATAGGGGAATAGGGAAGAGTTCATTGGCATCCGGTCTCCGCTATTTCGTTGGTACTCAAAAGAATATCCTTGGTATCCATACTTTCTTAGGTAGAGTAACAACGTTAGAAGAAGCGGTACGTCATATCTTTGAGCAACTATTGAAAGAAACAAAGAAGGAGGCATGGTTTGAGGATATTGCTAAATTCTTTGGAAAGTATATCAAAGAAATAGGCCTTTTTGGTATATCTGTTAGTTTTACTCCCCCTGAGCAAGATTTGAAAGAATTAGTGAGAAATTTTCCAGAGGCTCTTAACAATTTATTGAAAAAAATAAAAGAGCAAAAATCAGGACTATTTATTGCCTTAGACGATATTAACGGACTGGTTGAAAAAGTGGAATTTGCAAATTGGTATAAAAGTTTTGTGGATGAAGTGGCTACTCATTATAAAGATTTTCCCGTTTTTATCATGCTGATAGGACTTCCTGAAAAGAGAGATACTTTATCCAGACTTCAACCTTCTCTTATGCGGATATTCAGGGTAGTGGAGATTGAAAAACTTTCAGATAAAGAAGTGAAGGATTTTCTATCCATAGCTTTTGAGAAGGTTGGTATAAAAGTAGAACCTGATGCTATGGAACTTATGGTGCGTTTTTCCAGTGGGCTACCCCTTCTCATGCATGAGATAGGTGATGCCACTTTCTGGATAGACACGGATGGAGTAATAAATGAGAAAGATGCCATTGCTGGAGTAGTAAAAGCAGCGGAAAATATTGGGCAAAAGTATCTCGATCCAAAGGTCTATAGAGCAGTTCGAAGTCCCCGATATAGATCGATTTTAAGGAAATTGGGGAAGAGACCTCTTTCACGAAATTTTATGAAGAGAGATGTGGAAGCAATGCTTAATGAGGAAGAGAAGAGAGTATTTCATAACTTTTTGCGGAGAATTAGAGAATTGGGGGTAATTAAGGCTGACGTTGAACGAGGTCCTGGTGCTTATAGATTTGTAAATGAAATATATCCCATTTATATCTGGATGGAGAGCGAAAGATTTAAGAGAGCTTGATGGAAATGGTGAGATTAAAACCGCCACTTCGTATAACACTGTGTAAAGGACTACACTTCGTTTCGTCCAAATTCGGCTTCGCCGAACTTCTTTTACACCAAGAACGTTATGCGAAATTCAAACATGAAAATTTGTGGTGTGAAGTAGATGGTAAACACCTTGAGATCATTGGCTTTGCTTGTTGCTGGGGCGCTTATAAGCGTGGTCACCTGTAAAAGTCCTACGTATATTAGAAGGTAAGAGTGGGGATCAATCAAGTCGGGTTTTTGATCTTGTGCTGGCGAATAAATCAAATGCTCAGATCATGCTTACAAAGTACGAAGTGCGTTGGCGATATCGTATAGGAACAGCACAAGCCCTTTCACAAGGTGTTCCTTTGAAACCAATAGCGCAGTAGATGTTTCTGCTATCATAATGGGGAAAACACTTGAATATTACACAAAAGCATTTCCTAACATAAAACATTACAATGAACCGATAAAGCTCGCAGAAGCTCTAAATGAAATAAAAGATTTTGCCAATCATGTAACTGAAACTTCTCGACCTGAACAGCCACCATTGCCTAAGTCTTATGCCAAGAACTAACTTACGCTTTTTATAAGAGAATCAAGAGAAAAGTATGAAGCAAGAAGGCATACAGAATAAAATGAGTGAGCCGTTGCATCGCCTAACAGCGGATAAGGGAAATCAGAGATTTCCCCAAATTGCCTTCGGCAACTTCTTTTATCCGGAAAACGCCATTGCAGCCAACACACGCGAACAAAAATTCAAAAAGCCTGCTTCTTTCTTTTTCTCCTCACCCCCGTACTCTCCTTTCTCGCATCTTGAAAAAACGTTGTAGCGGTTTGTAAAACGGCTCACTCGTATTTACCTGGATTATATCCACCCCTATTCGCTTCATCCTCGCTAAAAAAGCATCTCGTTTAGCCTTTACCAGTGCGGTATATCTCTCCCTGAATCCCAGGTCAGACGTATCCACGAGCATTTGTTCCCCGGTCTCCTGGTCTTCCAAAAACGCATAGCCTATATCCGGGATGTGGGCTTCTCGCATATCGGCGATCTCCACAAGGATCACATCGTGCTTGTTCTTGAGCTGTTTAAGCGGGCGCTCAAAATCTGGCGATAAGAAATCAGAGATGATGAAGACGATACTGCGCTTTTTGATGATCTTATTTAGGTAAGAGAGCGCGGTTCGAATGTCAGTGTTTTTGTTCTTCGGCTCATAATAAATGAGTTCTCGCAGCAACTTAAGTGTATGCTTCTTCCCTTTCCCCGGCGGGATGAAGAGCTCCACTTCGCTGGTGAATAAACACAGACCTACACGGTCGTTGTTTCGAAGCGCGGCGAACATCAAAGAAGCGGCGATGTCATAGCCAATCTCTTTTTTGCTGCGTTTAAATCCAAATTCGTTACTTGAAGAGACGTCAAAAACGATGAACAGTGTCAGGTCTCGCTCTTCAATGAACTCCTTGACGAAAGGTGCGTTGAATCTCGCTGTAACATTCCAGTCAAT
>QMVO01000308.1 GCA_003661125.1 Methanosarcinales archaeon | reverse complement strand
GCGTTTGCCTGAAGAGAAAGAGAAACAACTGATAAAGGAGGTACAAGAAGAATGGCCCCATGCTTACGCAAAGCTTAAAACGGACATGGGGACCTTCTTAAAGTACTATCCCTGTAACCACATCCACGGAGTTTACGGCAATTACGTGAACGAGCTCATCACCTTCTGCAAGATCAAAGGGATCAGTTACACACTTCTCGACAAGGAGGGAATTTGAATGAAGATGGATGTTGTTGGCAAATTTGGTCGAGTTCTTCTTCCACTGATTACGGTCTTCAAAGAGGACCAATCGGTGGACTACGCCACGACAAGGAAAGTGGCCAGATTTGTTGTTGACAAAGGATACTGTGACTCCGTCATCGTGAGCGGTACTACAGGCGAATTCTATGTCATGAGCAAAGAAGAACGCATAAAGCTCTTTGAAGAAATCAAGAACGAACTGGGAGATTCCGTGCCTCTAATAGCCGGTACTGGAGCGGCCTTTGTTGGAGAGACTGTGGAACTCACCAGGGCTGCTGAAAGGTTAGGTTACGATGCCGCCATGGTCGTTATACCCTACTACTGTCATCCCGAGCAGGAAGGCATTTACCAACACTTCAAGAAAGTCGCAGAAAGCACTTCACTACCCATCATGATCTACAACATTCCGCTTTTCGCTGGTGTGAATATTTCTCCAGACACAGTCGCACGCTTGGCTGAAATAGACAACATCGTTGCCGTCAAAGACGAAGCGGGTCTCCACCCGTTGCAAACTACAGCGTTCATAAAAAAGACCGAAGGGCAACTCGCCGTGTATTCTGGAGACGATACCATGGTGCTCCAAGTACTGACGCAAGGTGGCGTCGGCGTCGTCAGTGGAGGTGCTCACGTGGTGGGAGACATCATAAAAGAGATGATCGACGACTTCCTTTCAGGTCGAAACGAAGATGCCACGAAAAAGTTTCACACCTTGATGGATGTATATTCGGCTTTCTATGGAGTGGATGGGAAAAGAACAAATCCGACACCCTTAGTGAAAGCGGCTTTCGAAATGATTTCCAATCTTCCGACTTCCCTTCCGAGGCTCCCGTTGACACCGGTCACCGGAGAGGAGAAGGAACTGTTGAAAGCAGCACTGAAACACGTTGGAAAGCTGTGAGGAGGTAACCCAAAGAATGCTTACGAGGGAGGAAGCCAGAGGCATTTATGTTTTGGTCCCCACACCCTTGGATTCAAAAGGACGGTTCGATGAACACACTTTCCGCGAAAATGTCAGAAAACTTTGCAAAAGCGGCGTGCACGGGATAGCCACTACGGGGACCGTTGGCGAATTCTACACACTGTCCTGGGAAGATCACAAACGATTGATCAATGCATTGGTAGACGAGGCTTCCAAGTGTCAGAAAAAATTGGCGACTATCGTTGGATGCAGTGGTCTCAACACCAAGGAGACTATAGAAAAGACATCCTATGCTGAAAGCCAAGGTGTAGATGCAGTTATGAACGTGGTGCCTTTTTATCAAAAACTGTGGGAGTGGGAAGTGGTAGAGTTTTGGAGTGATCTTGCGAAAGCCTGTCCAAACATCGGCATCTTCATCTACAACAACCCCATCACTGGACGAGTTCTCCACACTCGGGAAATCTACAAAAAACTCGCAAAGTATCCCAACATTCTTGGAAGCAAAGAAGTGGTAACCAACTTCGATCACTGGCTATCCCTACAAGATACAGGGCTTGTTCACATGCACATAGATATTCTCTTCGTCCCTACCATGATGTGGGGAGCAAAAGGATGTTTTTCTGGCGGAGCATGCATTCGTCCCCACTTGTTGCTCAAAACATACGAGCTATGTGAGCAAGGTGAATGGGAAAAGGCAAAAGAATTACAACTCCTCATAAACGAACTCATGGCCTGCCACGATCGCCATGACTACCCCATAACCCCAGGAGGCTCAGCCGCGGTTTATAAGGCTTTCGTTGAAGCAGGTGGATTTTTGAAGTGTGGCAATCCAGGAAAACCGTATCTTCCAGTTGGAGAAAGCGTGAAGTTGCAGATCAAAAAAGAGCTGGCAAAGGTGCAAAAAAGAATCGATGAGGTACTATCCCGTTTGGATGATTTCGAAGGGGTGAAATAAAGTACATGGAACTCAAAGAACTTTCAGAAGCGTATCTAAAAGCGACGACCTTTCAGAACCCCCCGTGGATACCGGGTAAAGTGGCATTCCTTCCAGCAACATGGAAAACCTATGGTGAAGAGCTGGAAAAGGTTGTACTGAAGTACAAAAAGCTCTTCCCCGAATATAAACCAGGAGATTACGAACGCCTCGCCAAACCCCCACATCCCAGGTACATGCCAGGAAAGTTCACTGACGCGTGGGGATGTGTTTGGAGCAATGATTACGAAGGACTCGCCGGTGTTGTAACGGAAAGTCCACTCAAAGATTGGAAGAAACTTGAGAGTTTTCTGCCGCCTGATCCTGAGAAAATGGACGATTACGGCGATCTCGTGGATTGGGATCAACGAAGAAGACAAATGGAACGCATACACGACCTTGGAGGACTCGCGTTCGGCTATTTCATACACGGCTTTTTCTTCATGCGTCTCTTCTATCTTCGAGGGTTTGAAGAATTGATGCTCGACATGGCGATGGGTGAAAGAAGAGTTTGGACGCTCATAAAAAAGGTCAGAGAGTATAACCTCAAACTGGCAGAACTCTGGTTAAAAACAGGGATCGATGTTGTTTGGTTTGGTGATGACTTAGGAACTCAGGAATCTTTGATGATAAGCCCCAAAATGTTCCGTGAATACATTAAACCCTTCTACAAAGAGATTTTTGGATTGTTCAAAGATGCGGGAGTTTACGTGTACTTTCACAGCGACGGGCGGATTGTCGATATTCTGGAGGATCTGATCGAATGCGGAGTCAGCATCGTCAATCCGCAAATCGGGCCAAACACAGTGGAAGAACTCGAGAGGTTCAAAGGCCGTGTCTGCATGGACGTGGATCTCGACAGACAACTCTTCTCCACCGGTACACCGAACCAAATAAGAGAACATATCCACTG
>QMVO01000307.1 GCA_003661125.1 Methanosarcinales archaeon | reverse complement strand
TTTTGCGGTTCTAAAATCACAGTAAAACAAATATTCACAGATAATCACAATTGGGACCGATACTGTCTCCTCCACCGGGGAGAGATAAGAGCGGTAGAGAAGAGAGAAGTGGAGAAAATGATGTGCTGCAAAGGCCCAATTGTTGTTAAGTTTGACTATTTCAGGGAGTGCAATGCACTTAAAGAGTATTGTGATAAGATAAATCAGTCAAATCTTGAAATTAGCGAAGCAAATTTGATCAAACTTTCTTAAAGTTTGATGGTTCAAGGATAAGGTTCTGCGGTTTGAATTTGAAATTTCGCCCCTTTTAGTAGTTTCAGATGGTAAGATTGCCTTCACGCTTTATTTTCATATCTGGCGGTTATCACTATTTTGTAATATCAAAAGTATTTAAATAGCATGAAATATTTTCATTAAGGGATTAGATATTAAAAAACAAAGGAGGTGAAAAAAGAAGATGATGAAAAGAAGAAAAAAGGTGACTACGATAGCAACTGTTCTTTTGGTAGGGATACTCCTTGCAAGTGCAGTGGGGACGGCGAGTGCGCATTTTACTATGCTTTTCCCGGGGAAAGACATGGACGTAACGCCAGAGGATTACATTGCGAAAGAAGTGGGAGAAACAAAAACAATTTGGATACTCTGGGGGCATCCGTATGAACACATACTTTTCGATTGTCCCGAAGAACTTGATGTTTCGGTTATGGACCCAGATAGTGTGGTTACACCGTTAACACCGTCCGAGATAACAGTAGAGGGGGTAAAGGCGTACGAGGTTTCCTTCACCGTGGAGAAGTTAGGCGATTATGTCGTCTATGCAAGGTTGAACGCGTCAGAAGAGCATGGATTGATAGACTATACAAAAGCGGTTATTCACTGCGGAGAAGAAGCATGGAAAGGTTGGGATGCAGAAGTGGGGCAGGAAACGGAAGTCATTCCATTCACGAGACCCTACGGTTTAGAAGAAGGGTTTGTGTTCACTGGGAAGGCATTATACAATGGAAACGCCCTTTCAGATGCGGAAGTAGAAGTTGAAAAGTACCACACGAAAGTAATGGGAGACAAGATAGTAGGGGAAGCGGAAGATATGTTCTCTTACGACCCACCAATGATGTTCACACGGGTGACAAAAACGAATGCTGCTGGTGATTTCGCATACACGCTTGACGAGCCGGGGATATGGTTTGTTGGCGCAACAAAGGAAATAGAAGGTGGATTAGCGAGAAGAGGCGTATTCATTGTTCCTGTTTTGGATGCGTTCCCACCGAAGGAAGAGGCAGAAGCCGCAGCTCCCGTGGGACTCGAAGAACTGAAGAGCCGAGTAAAATCATTAGAAGATAAAGTAGCAGGACTGAAAACACCTGCTGGCGAAGGAGCACCCGGATTTGGAGTGATAACTGCGATAGCCGGGTTGTTTATCGTAGTGTATCTAGTAAAAAGAAGAAAGAGGTAGATAAAAGCAAGAACGAAGATGGTACATATATTCGATGGAATATTACCTTTGCCTGTATTGGCAGTGGGATGGGCAATAGCCGCATTATTTATAGCGCTAAGCGCTATGGGGCAATGTAGCGGAGGTGATGCCTGCGGCATTTTTTGTCATCCATCCCACTTTTTTTATTCGCGCTTGTTCTCCCTGTTAGTTCTTTTTCGCGAACCATCAGGAAAGTAACATCTAACTGTTTGGATAACATTTGTTACCTAAAATGAAACATTTAAATAACTTACAGGGGTGATAAAAAAACATGCATATATCTGATGGTGTTCTATCGGCACCGGTATTGGCTGTGGGATGGATAATAACCGCAGTATTTATAGCGATAGCGATTTGGTGGAGCAAAAAGAAGGGAATAGAAGTAGAAGTGATACCTAAGTTATCCGTGATGACAGCGGTATTCTTTGTAGTCTGTCTTGTCCATATACCAATAGGGCCGACTTGCGTGCACTTTATAGCCGCTGGCTTACTGGGAATAATACTCGGAATACTCGCGTTCCCTGCCATTTTTATTGGGCTCGTCCTCCAAGTGTTTCTTTTTCAATTTGGCGGCATAACAACTCTTGGGATAAACACCATGAATGTGGGGATACCTGCTTTGTTCGCTTATGTCCTGTTCAATGAGGGATACAAGTCAGGCATCTTATCCTCGAAAAAAGAAGTATCCGCGGGAATATTTGGTGCTCTCGCGAGTGGACTTGCAGTATTTCTGATTGCAGTTTTCACCGCGGGTGCTCTCATTGCCAGTGGCGAGCAATTTACAGGAGTTGCAGTCACACTTGTAGTCGCGCACATCCCCGTAATGATAATAGAAGCGATAGTTGTTGGTTTCATCGTTGCTTTTCTGGTGCGGGTAAAACCTGAGTTGATAGGAAGTTTAGGAGGTGAGAAAAAATGAGAAGAGGACAGATATTTACCTTTTTCACAGTGCTTCTGCTACTATCGTGCTTAAGCATAAGCACGGTGAGCGCTCATCGTTTGCATATAACACATAGGATAAGCGAAATAGAGATAGAAGCTTATTTTGGTGGTGGAAGCCCCTGTCGAGATGCAAACGTAACAGTGTATGATAATGAAGGCAATTTGTATCTGGAAGGTGTAACAGACGACGAAGGGAAGTTCAGTTTTCCTCCAAAGATGGGTATGAAAGAATACAAGGTGGTTGTTGACGCTGTTCACATGCCGGGTCATAAAGCAGAAACAGTGATAAACATAAGTCAAGAAGCTGCGGGTGCAAGTGCTGGTGGAATGGGAACGGAAATGCCGTTATACACGAGGACTATTGCTGGATTTGGGTATCTAATTGGTTTAACTGGTGCTGCGCTCGCGTATATGGGCTGGATGCAGAAGAAGAAATACGAACCTAAGAAATGAAGTTTTCTTTTAGTGCAATGCAGGCTTTCTTTTTGTAAGAGGCTGTCCAACAATTACCCAACAAGTATTTGTTTAGCTCATTTCAAACAAAGCTCATTGACGAGCAATTTTTTGAGTTCGTCGTAGACATCTTTTCCCTGTAACCGCCACGTGGCGAAGACGGAAGCGATGTACTGGTAATATTC
>QMVO01000306.1 GCA_003661125.1 Methanosarcinales archaeon | reverse complement strand
TAGCAGAAGTAGTGTTTGGAGTAAACGGTAAAAGTGGAGATAAAAGCGAATTGGACATTTCTGGATTGCTTGTGGATACCGAAGCGAAGGAAATAGAAGCAGAATGGTATGGTGACGAAGTAAGAATAGAAGAATAACGCTAACAATAGAGAACGTGAAACAAGCAGTAAACGCAGAGCTTTTGTAAATAGGCTCTGCAATTTTTTTCCTTTTTTAATTTTAAAAAGACGGAGGTAATAAGAAATGGACAGAAAAGAGCGGAGTAGAGGAAGAAGAGGAAGAAAAACATCAGTAGCTGCTGATATCTTACTTATCATAATAGCGTTGTTTATCGCAGTTACGCCAGTAACAGCACAAGCAGTGGAAGTCAGGGTTAATGCACCGGAGTATGTAGATGCAGGAGGAACTTTTACCGTTACCATAGATATAACAGATGTAACTGACCTCTTCTCAATGCAGTTTGACCTGTCTTTCGACCCAGATGTGGTAAAAATAAGGGATGTAAAGAAAGGGGAAATAAACGGTGAGGAGTTTTTTACTTTTATGCACCGCTCCATTGCTGAAGGCACTGAGAGGGTGCTTGCCTTTATGCAACCAGGAAAGAGTGTAAGCGGCTCAGGGTATTTAGCGGAAATCGAGTTCAAAGCAAAAGGAGAAGTGGGGGAGAAAAGCAATTTAAATCTCTCTAAAGGGCTACTTAGTAATAGCAGTGCAAAGGAAATATCTACAGAGTGGATCAGTTCCGAGATAAGAATAGGAGAGGAGAAAGGAGAAGAAGAGGAAGAAGAGGAAGAGGAAAAAGAAGAAGTTACACCAGGTTCTCCAAACATAACAGCCTGGAACCCTGCTGAAGCAGTAGTGAACAACACAGAGGGCGAGTCAAGAACTTTCAATATCACTGTGGACCAAACAGCAGATATTAGCTGGCAAATAAATGGTACAGAAGTGCAGACAAATGAAAGTACACGAGAAGCAGTGTTTACGAACACGAGTGCTGTTATTGGCACCTGGAACATATCTGCAATCGCAACTAACACAACCACTGGATTATCCGATATGCACACGTGGATATGGAGCGTAACAACCACTGCAATAACACCCACACCAACACTGGCGCCGGGAGTAACACCGGCACCTACTCCAACGCCTACACTGGCACCTGGAGAAACACCGAAGCCTACCCCTACGCCTATGTTGGCACCGAGAGTAACACCAACGCCAACAACGTCTACTGCTACGCCAAAGCCAGCAGTGCCCGGATTTGAAGTGATACTCGCAATTGCCGGGATGCTATCAATTGCCTACATTCTACAAGAAGGAGGGGATAAGAGGAACAATGAGAGGAATAGGGATAGACAATCATACTGAAGAAGAACCTAAAAGTTTTGTCAATGATAACTCTTTCTCTATCCTCAACCTTACAGCTCTATTTACTTCCCTACCCAATCTCAGAAACCTTTCGACTTTGACAAGTTGTGAAGATGCAAGTCAAACCTGTATCATGCATCCGGCATCCTGTATCCGGCACAACAAGCACTATGCGGTTACTTTCTTCTCGAGTTCAGCAAGCCGGACTTCAAACTCCGCCATCTTCTCCATCACCGGAATCCTCGCTTCGAGCGAGTCAAATCTAAAATCTACTGCGTCGAACTTGGAAATCATCTCATTTCTCAAGCTCTCGAACTTAACATCCACCTTATTGTCTAATGCTGTAACCTTTGCATCAACCGACTCGAACTTCGCCAGCATCTCTTTTCTGAGACTATCTATGCGAACATCCACCTTATTGTCCAAGCTTGCGATGTCCCTCTCCACCGAATCTATGCGTGTGTGTATGGCTTTTATTTCCCCTGTAATCTCATTCAGTTTCGGCAGGAGCAGCCTTTCTATCCAACCGGGTATTTTTTCGGAGGACATAGATGGATATTTATCTCATGCGTATATAAATACTTTCTTTTCGACTTTGACAACTTGTGAAGATGCAGGATGCAAGAAAAACAAAATATGCCCCTTGCAAAGAAGCTTGATACGTGGTGCGAATCCACGTAGGGGCTGAATGCTAAAAGAAGGAGGTAAAGAAGAAGAAGAAAGAGAGGTGCGAGGTGCGAGATGTAAGGTGTCAGATAAGCGGTTTAGCGGTTTAGATAGGGCGTCTGCGGATTAGCCCGAAGGGCAAAAATGCTAAAAAACTAAGCCTCTAAGCCTCTAATCTGCTTGGAACTAAAACCTCAAACCTAACCCCTAAAACCTATAACAATTTAGGAGGTGAAAAAGGAAAAAAATGAAAACAAGAGAAAGTTCTTTTGGTAAAGCTTTTCTTTCAAAGAAAAGGTTTGTGTTGGTCGGAATAGCAGCGTGTGCAATTTCGCTTTTGCTAACATCTCCAGTACTTGCGAATGAATACGATTACGTCCTGGACATCTACGGCAACGCAAACGAAGACGATACCATTGACATGCGTGACTTTACATACACGGCGAGAATAATCTTATGGTTAGAAGACGAAACTACTTTGGCGGATGCGAACTATGACGGCGAAGTGAACGTGCTTGACATGACGCAAATCGGGCTGATTATTCTGGGACGGGAAAGTGAGCTTACGGTTATAGATGGCGCTGATAGAACGGTAACGCTTAACATGCCGATAGATAGGATAGCCAGCTCCAGCATGCCGCAGGATATTCGAACAATTATTGCACTTGGCGCGGCGGATAAAATCGTTGGTGTGCCTGACGTTATTATTGATGAGGCAGATAGGTTCCCGGCGATATATATGCCGTGTCCTGAGCTTCTAGAACTTCCTATCGCAGGCAGTCCCTATTTCGGGGGTCCGTACTTAGAGGTAATAGCATCGCTCGAGCCAGATTTGGTTCTTGTCAGCTATGCAGATGCTGAACCTCATATAGCACGCATGGTTATTGGAGGGGATAATAGATCTGTAACTTTAACCTTTTTTCGTAATAGGTTCTTCAGGTAGTACATATTCCAATTTTTCTATAAGTTTCCTTGATTTTTTGGGTATTTCTGCGAATTGTGTTTGCTCCCTAATCTTCAATATG
>QMVO01000305.1 GCA_003661125.1 Methanosarcinales archaeon | reverse complement strand
AGGTGACAGTAGATGGTGTAAGTGCATCTTTCACGGTGACTGTACCCTCTACGCCGATGCCCTCGACGACACCTTCTCCCTCACCATCTCCAACGCCAACACCCGAAGTAACTCCATCACCTACACCAGAGGTTACGCCAACGCCTACTACCGCCGTTCCGACAACGTCTGTACCACCAGACACAGCCTTCAGACTTCCCCCTTCGGTCAGTCTAACCAGCACAAAAACAACGATAGAAGCAAAGGATCCCGCTATCTTGACATTGTCCATGATCAATCCAATGGTAAACGATGTTGATTTGACGGTACAGTCAATCCTGAAAGTGTCGAGTGGAGTCCATATTACAGCCACGTCATTCGCAGCAAGCGGCTCTAATCAGTTTACAGGCACCTTCAAGGTTAGACCTGGTGAAGAGAACCATATCACGATCCAGGTGACGTCAGAGGAAGTCGGACCAAAGGTGATAGAATCGCAGATTATTTATTATCCCGACGAGGACAAATCGAAGTTCAGCCAGTTACAGCAGACAATGTCTATCAATGCTAAAGAGAAATCAATTACTATTCCAACCCCACCATCAGGTGAAACACCAGCGCCAACACCAAGAGTACCAGGATTCGAAGTGATATTTGCAATTGCGGGATTGTTGGCAGTAGCATATCTTGTGGGACGAAAGAAAGAAAAATAAGTAGTGAGCGTCCCACTCTTTTTATTTTTTATGCCATGCATAGGGGAACGTGCGAGGAAAGGGATGTAATGGGAACTAATGGAGAAAAATGAGAAAAAATAGAAAAAATCGAGTTATTTTTTTGTCCTCCTTAGTAGCAAGTTTAATATTTTCTCTAATGATACCAACATCAGTTTCAGCAGCAGATATTGGCGCATTACCACCAAGTAAGCATATCATGTCCTACGAACAATTTATAGCTGATAATTCTTATGCTGGAGAGTATATCTCACTGAATGCGAAGATAAAGAGTATTGATAGACGCATTGATTTAAGTTCATATTCTATAAACCTAATGTCATTAAATGATACGTTATATGGTAATAAGCAGCCAACGGTAAAGCAAGCGGTGGTTTCCGTAGGAAACAAATGTGGACTTGAGATCAAGGACCAGGAAATATTTACATTAGATAAGGAAATCGGGATTCCGTTGATAGCAGGGGATAACATCGTGGTCGTAGGATACGCAGGGTGGTTTATAGGTATGACAAGGAATATGACGATTGATGGTGGTGGCACAGTGATACTCCTGTTGACGAGTGACGAATACGAAAAAAGAGAAGAGATGATAAAATCAGTGGGCGGTAGAATGTGCGACATAGCAGAGGGTAAGGGGATAATTGCGGTTGGCTCTTACGACCTCACGAAATTAGAAAAAAATTTGAATCTTCTTGATACCGACGGAGATGGTCTAATAAGCCTTGTGGACCCTCACCCAAATAAAAAGGACAATATAACACAGCTTGATTCCGATGGAGATAGGATACCAGATAATATGGATCCTTGCCCATACAAATCAGACTGTGATGATGACGGATTGAGTGACTGGGAGGAAATCAAGGTTTGGAATACTGAACCAGAGAATCAGGATACAGATGGGGATGAGCTATCAGATGGAGAGGAAATACGGAAATGGGGTACGGATCCGAATAAACGTGATACAGACGGAGATGGCTTGACAGATAGGGAAGAGGCATTGGGATTGACCGCAGGACGGACAGGCGGCTTGACCGACCCATTAATTCGGGATTCAGATGGAGATAGTATTCCCGATGGAAAAGATACAGAGCAGGAAAATACCGCTCCGAGGATAAATATCGAAAAAACAGTGCCAATGGGGGATGGAGATAATTTACTTGAAGAAGGAGAGAAGTTGAAGATAACTTACGGTGCTGAGGACGAGACCTGTATCAGTTTGATAGTGTTATCAGTAGATGGAAAAGAGATAGATCCACATTGTCCAAATGAGAAAAGATGTAGCTATACCGTGCTTACCGATTCACTTTCGCTTGGAACGCACGAGATAAAAGTAGAGGCAACAGACCTTCATCGGTTTCCAAAAACAGGTGATAAAATAGTGAGCGTACGAGTGGACAGAACAGGACCAAGTGTTTACTTCACGAGTACAAAGACAAGGATAGGAATAGGCGAAGAAGCCATATTTATATTAACTGCTGTTAATCCAACAGAGGATTCAACGATGAATGTCCAACTGAGGTTAAAACCACCCTCAGGAGTTTCTGTTACTGGAACATTCTTCGTTGAGTATGGCGCGGGTGTTTATGGTAGCGATTATATACTTAACCCTGGAGATGAGGAGTCATTCTCCATGCGAATACAAGCGAATGAAGAAGGGGAGTATGAAGTAAAAGCAGAGACACGTTATAGTCTTGAAGGAAAGGATGAACCAAAAATGCAGGATGAGACACTTAAATTGATTGTTGCACCACCGCCTACACCTACACCATCAATAGGACCAGTAGCAACGCCATCTCCAACACCGACACCAAAACCACCAGGCTTCGAAACGGTGTTCGCCATTGCAGGCTTGTTTGCAATCGCATACCTCGTGCTGAGAAGAAGAAGGAAGTAAGAGCAATGCAAAAAGCAAAGTGAAAAATGCAAAATTTTTGAGGGGGTGTGTTTTTTTTATTAACCACGAGATTACACAGATTTCCACGAGAATTCATCAGAGGGCAGGGAAGGGAAATGAAAAGAGCGAACATAATCGCAAAGGGGAAGGTACAGAAAGTTGGATATAGAGATTTTGTTCAGGATAATGCAAGGGAGTTGGGGATAACCGGGTATGTCGAGAACTTAGAGGATGGGAACGTAGCGAATTTATCGAGGGAATCAAGGTAAAGAAAGCTTTTATAGATGTGGTAGAGACATCAATGGAATATGAAGAGCCAACGGGTGAGTTTAAAGTGTTTAAGTATATCGTGCCAAAACAAAAGAGTTATAAAATAGAAAATCCATTTTCCATGTGGGGATGGATAAATGCACGGAAACTGCACCCGCTTTGTAAGGGAATTGAGATATGAAGAAGTTATT
>QMVO01000304.1 GCA_003661125.1 Methanosarcinales archaeon | reverse complement strand
GTTCATCGCTGAGGAACTTAGCAAGGTCGAATGCACGACCTGCATCCCCAACTACAGCAACCGACATATCGTAGATACCCTGCAAGAAAAGGAATATGCGCTCTATACGCTCTTTAATACGGTCTTTCTCGATAGCAATAAATTCTTCGTTAACCTCCTTACTTAAACTTTTAGTTACACTTTCCAGGAACTCTATGCTGTTATTCAATCCAAAGGGGTAAGGAGTTAATACAAAAGGCGTGTCAAATTTTTCCTGCATTATTTTTGCACTTTCAATGCCATCTCCACCCAGCACGATATTTAGTGATGCTTTAGGTGCATTTTTTAGTTCATCGAAACGAGAATTGGTTAAGACGGTGTTAATGGTTATCCCCTGGCTGCTTAGCATCCTCTCGATCTCCAAAAGGTCGGCATACGCCTTAACGTCATCCTGTTTAAAGCCAATCAGGTTTACTTTGTCACTTTCTGTTTCACCCGGAACCATATATCGAGTGAGTTCCGTCAGAGTTTCTTCATAGCCAATCCATGCAGGACCTTCGTAGCCACCGGTGCTTAAGGTGATGATATCAGCGGGAATTTCTTTTTTTATTGCGTGAACAACTCCTGCTACATCATCGCCCATGATAACTGGAGCACTGCAATTAAGAGCAGCAATTAACGATGGCTTGAACTTATCATAGCACAATCGTATTGTACCTGCGAGTCTTCCCTCAGCACCATATACCATGTCCTGTGCGCGGAAACCACTGCTTACTATCCTGATGTCGTTTTGATTTGAGCTAAGTGCTCGGAGAAGCAATATGCCGCAATGACAGCCAGGCCGCCCATGAACGATAGTTACCGCGTCTTTAACACCGCTAAGTGCTCTCGCCGCTCCCACCAGTTTGCAGTCCTGCGTAGGGTCATAAACCAAACCTTCTCTTATTTTCAGTTCTTCCTGATCAAAAGCTTCGTTCATTATTGTCACCCCTATTTACCCATACATACCTGCTATAACCTTATCTCCCACTGCTCCCTGTCTAATCGTGCCAAACATGTCGGCTAATGCTGCCCATTCAGGAATCAGATTTGTTCTATAAGAGTCGTATTTCAGCATACTAAGAAGCGGATTTCTCCTTTGAGGTTTTTTAAGTGCATCCTTTAACATCCAAGCCATTTCAATGGGGGCTTCAAAACCGATTCGTTGATGATGAAGCATAAAATCCATAGGGTTAAACGTTCTTATGCCTTCTTTATTGTATCTCTGAGCGGTTGCACCGGCGGAAATAACCAGGTCGGTTCCCGTTTCTTTGATTACTTTTATCTCCTCTTCAATGGTTGGATTTACAAGGACTTCCGGATCTGACCCATATTTCCTTGCCAACTCGACGTTTATACCCAGCATTTCATTTATAGCCTCTGAGGTCAGACGCCTCTCCAAAGCCTGCGTCTTATAGATAATAACACTTACTTTTACTCCTACATCCCGCAACAATGACATTCCGATACCATGAAGACCACCCATAATAGCGACTT
The DNA here is from genome assembly GCA_003661125.1 of Methanosarcinales archaeon. Taxonomy (GTDB): domain Archaea; phylum Halobacteriota; class Syntropharchaeia; order Alkanophagales; family Methanospirareceae; genus QMVO01. The sequence continues at coordinate 1,550 of QMVO01000304.1, read as the reverse complement.
TTTTATCCTCAAGCCCTTTCTTAACTTTAGAAAGCCGTTCAGTTGCATCTTTTTTTCTTCTTTCTATTACGTCCTCTGCTTCGCCTTCTTTGCCCAATCGTTGAGCGATCTCCATAAAAACCCTCGTACTTCCTTCGATTCCATAAGGACTGAATAACTTAGGATCCTTTGTTTCTTTGTATCTATCCCATGCCAGAATCTCGTAGTGGTCAACACCAAATCGTTCTTTCATCAACCGTGCCCAAACCATGGGATAATCAGTTATGGTAAGATCAGCCTTGGGCAGATCATACAGGTCTTTTACCGTGGTATGGTCAAAACAAATCTTATTTATCTTGATCCCTATCTCGTTTAGCACAGAAGCCATCTCGGCTGTCTTTAATCCTGCACCATGAATAGGAAAGGTGATGATGTTTACCGAGCCCTCATTTTTCTCTATTTCTTTCGTTTCCATACCCTTTCCATTGCACAGCATCTGATCTACTATTGCAAAAAGCGTATCTTGATACCCTACAGGCTTTGTTTTACCAACAAAATCGCCTGTCGTATAGACAACGTCACAACCGATATCACCCTTTGCTTTTGTCTCTTCTACAACTGCTCTAAAATCGTCTCCAATTAAATCACTTGGACACGTTGTTAGCACTACAATCAGATTTGGGCGATACTTTTCGTAAGTCTCCTTAATTCCCAAGCTTAGTTTGTCCTCCCCACCGTAAACCACATCTACATCGTTCATATCGGTGCAAGGCGTTTCATAGAATGGAAGATAAGGTCTGAAAGGATTTATCTTGCGCTGAAACGCACAACCAACCGGACCGTGGATCAGGGGCACAGCATCCTCAATCGAGTTAACAACCATCAAAGCCCCTGAAATCTTACCTGGTATTGCGGTAATCCCGTGTAAGGGCAGGCTGTATGCACTAATTAGCGGTCTCAAAAACCCCGCATTCCTTCCATTTCCCTTTCCTTTTTCACTTCCTATTTCCATTTTTTGTTCTTCTCCATACAACATTTTTTATGTCACCTCCATTTTTTCTTTTTCTCTCATCAAAACATCTATCTCCTCATTTATTTCGTCGAGTTCGTCGTCTGAAAGAGGTTCAGGCATTATTCTGTCCTCGTTCTCAAAAATAGCGAAAGCCAGCACTCTGAACATATCGGCGATCTCGGAGTTCGGTGCATACTCGAGCACGGTTTTATGACGTATTTCAGCTCTTGATATACGCTCACTCATCGGTATCCTTCCCATCACCTTTGCACCTAATCTCGCTGCGAAACTTTCAATTATTGATGGTTCGTCCACAACGCTTCTGCCATTATGGATCAGCCCGCCAAGGGAAACTTCACCACGGTCTGCGAAGCGTTTTATGCCTTTACAGATATTGTTTGCAGCATAGATTGCCATTGGGTCGCAGGTCGTGACGATATAGACATCATCAGCCAGCCCTTTTCGCAGTGGCATTGCAAACCCACCGCACACCACGTCTCCCAGCACATCGTATATCACCACATCTGGCTCCAGGTCTTTGAAAGCACCGAGGCGGTCG
>QMVO01000303.1 GCA_003661125.1 Methanosarcinales archaeon | reverse complement strand
TATATTTAAATACCCCTGCTTCCACTCCAAATGTTGCGCTGATGGATTACCACCCTAACCATTATTGCAAGAATATCGCATGGAAAGTTTTAAAATAAAGGGTAGCTATACAAATACGAATAATGAAATGTGTTTCCAATATATTGGCTCGAATAAAGATTGCCTTCCTTTGAAATGCTGAGTGAGACATTTTCTCCCGCACCTAAGGACAAAACCCTATCCTTATATGGCACTTTCAGACCAGTTGGCACAAAACCTCTTGATTTTCTCAAGAAAAATTTTTTGCCCTTGCAACAGCGAACAACAGAGTCATCAATCCTGTTCACTATCTTTCTATTGTGTAGGAGGAAATAATCGGCTTTTAGGAGGAATGCATCCTCATTACGAATGATCATCGGCTCTCCTGATACATTTGCCGAGGTCATTATAATCCCATCTGAGTTCAGATAATGGAACAAGACGTAATGAAAACCGGAATAAGGTAAATATACGCCAATATTTCCCAATCCCGGCGAAATAGCATCCAAAACATCCGAAGAAGTGTTCTTATCCAAAAGCACAATAGGTCGGTGTGCAGATGTCAGCATTTTTTCTTCATTCGCTTCCAAACTTGCATATTTTTCCATCGCATTCACATCGCGGAACATCACCGCGAAAGGTTTGGCTGGTCTTTTATACAGCGTCCTCAGCCTATTTGCCTGCTCAAATTTGCATATAATATGCATTCCTCCCCAACTCTTTGCTATTCCTATCGCTCCTTCGTCAATTAGCTTTGCAAAAGTCGCTATCGGATTTTTTTCCTCCGCCAGGACTACAACCTCTTTATCTTTTCCATAAAGCGTGTATTTCGGACCACACCTTGAACAAGAAATTGTTTGCGCATGAAATCTTCTGTCCAATGGATTTTTGTATTCTGCGAGACAATCCTCGCACATTTCAAAATCTCGCATTGATGTATTAGCTCGATCGTAAGGGAGATTTTCAATTACTGAGAACCGAGCACCGCAGGAGGTGCAATTGATAAAAGGATATAAATATCTGCGATTATCCTCCTCAAACAACTCTCTTACACATTCATCACATATCGCAGTGTCCACGGGGGTAACAGAAGTCTTTTCACCATCCGAGCTATTTATTATTTCGAAATCTTCATACCCATTAATGGGCTCGTCTTTTACCTCTATTTCATCAATTGACGCAATTGGAGGCAGTTCTTTCATTAAAGAGTTCAGGAACCTCTCTTCAGTTCCTTTTTTTCCGATCCCTATTTCCACGTTTGAACCCTTGTTGAGCACATAACCTCTTAGTCCAAGCGATTTTGCTACTCTATACACGGTCGGACGAAAACCGACACCTTGAACTATGCCCCTGATAATTATTTTCATTTCTCACTAATCCTATTACTGGGGTAAAATTAACAAGCTAAGGCCCGAGGTCAAAATAATTCTTGAGTATTTCCTCTATACTCCTCTTGAGGTCACTATCGTGCGTTAAAGGCTCTGTCATCGTTGAAAACAACGCGTCTCGGATTGGTACCCCACTTTTTATCAATGTGCCCGCATAGACAAGCTCTCTGGTAGAAACACCCTCTTCAAGTCCTTGATGGACAAGATTTCTTATTTTATTCGCTGCTTTTACCAACTTCCTTGCAATATCTTCTTCAACACCTGTCTCTTGATGCACAATTTGTGTTTCCATGTCTTCTCCTGGCCAGCCAAGTGCGATACTTACAAACCTCTGTCTCGTGCTTTGTTTCAATTCTTTTAACACACTCTGGTAACCTGGATTATAACTAATTACCAGCATGAAGTCATCCGGAGCGTAAAAGATCCTTCCCAGTTTCTCAACCAACAAATATCTTCTATGGTCAGTTAATGGATGAATGACGACCGTTGTGTCTTTTCTTGCCTCCACGACTTCATCCAGATAAACGATTCCGCCATTTTTTACCGCCATAAGAAGAGGACCATCAATCCACTCAACATCGTCGCCTTTGATGATATACCTGCCGGTTAAGTCATTCCCACTCAGATCATCATGACAGGCAACCGTATAGAGTGGGCGACCTAACTTCCATGCCATGTACTCGACTAATCTTGTTTTACCGCTTCCCGTAGGTCCCTTCAGCATAACAGGAAGTTTATTATTATACGCAGCTTCAAATAGCGCAACTTCGTTCCCCTGAGGTAAATAAAAGGGCTCCTCTTTTATCTCAAACCCACCAATTTCATATAATCTTGAGTCCAATCTCTCTAACATTTATACCACAGTATAAATAGATAGATATGCATTTATAAATTTATATTTATCCTTTGTGTCATATAAATCTATTCTTCTTTCTTTATTTATGAAAAGCCACGCGTGATAAACGAATGGAAAAAGACAGGCATGTTTTTGAAACCATGGGAAAAACGAGGGTGATAGTAGAAAATGGTAAAGTTGTTGAGGTTGCCAAACCCCTGCTCAAATATTGCCCGTTGTGGGCTAAAATACGAGGAATAACGGAACTGAACGAAAAAGAGATAAAAAAGAATATAGAATTCAGGATACAGGATTTCGGAATGTGTACTGCGGAAAGAGAGGTAGAATTAGAGGTTTTTGTTGGTTTTGGCGCTTCTGAGACGTTTATGACCGCACTTCGCAGGGGTTTGCTCGATGCCACCGTAACGGTTTGTGAGGGTGCAGGAACTGTAATCACGTCCAATCCAGTACTGGTGCAGGGAATAGGAGCAAGGCTGAGTGGTGTGATCGAGACTACACCGGTTGAGGGAATAATAGAAAAAATAAAGGGTAAAGGCGGGAAGATACTCGACCCGCCAGGGATAGATCAGGTAACTGGGTTGCAGATGGCACTTGAGCTTGGATACGAAAGAGTAGGTGTTACCGTGTCAGCACTGACAGACGCTGAGCAATGTAGAGCTATCAGCAAACAAGCAGTGATATTTGGTGTTCATCTCACGGGCATCTCCAGAAAAGAGGCTGAGGAGTTCTGCGAAATCGCCGACCTGATTACCGCTTGCGCATCACCACACATAAGAGAAGAGGCAAAAGAGAAGGCTCTTTTACAGGCTGG
>QMVO01000302.1 GCA_003661125.1 Methanosarcinales archaeon | reverse complement strand
CCCCTCTCTTCACTATGCCTTCGTAATTTTCCCTTTCGTTGGGCATTTTGGTCACCTCGTCGAAAATAACTATGCATTCATCCCTTTCTAACCTTATGCCCAAATGGGAAGTTAGGAAATAAATCTAACCCGCATTTATTTTCACATAATCATAAGAGAGGTCGCATCCCCATGCTGTCGCTTCTCTTTCTCCCATCCCCATGTCCACATCAATAAATATCTCCTTACCCTTCATTATGTCTCTCGTTGCGCCTGATAAATCCACAAATTTCCCCTTCTTGGCAACCAAAACCGCCCTCTGTCCCTCGCCCTTTATGCTTATAGATATGCTATCCGGGTCAACATCTCCCGAGGTGGTGTAGCTTCCGATAGTAGCTATTATACGACCACATGTAAGGTCGATGCGTTCGCCAAAAACGGCACTCTTCACTAATGGCGACCTGACTATTGCCTTTGCTATTTCCCTCGCATCTTCAACAGATGCTGCTCCTTTTGCTCGCACTTCGATTAACTTCGTTGCCCCCTCGCCATCCGTCGCGATTAACTTCGCAAGCTCTTTGCATACAAAATTTAACCCATTTTTAAACTCTCCTTCGCTTATTTCACCGCCACCGCCAGTGGAGACGAGCAATACCATGTCGTTCGTGCTCATATCTCCATCCACAACAACCATATTGAATGAATTGTCAACCGCATCCTCCAAACATCTCTTCAGTGTTTCGTCATCCAAAGAAGCATCCGTATAAATAAAAGAAAGCATCGTAGCAGAAGACAGACATAAGTGAGGGAATATCATCCCTGAGCCTTTTGCTATTCCCCCTATTATCACCCGTTCTTTATCGTCAGCACCAATCCTTATTGCCCGTTCCTTGTGGAATGTGTCGGTGGTCATTATAGCCTTCGCCGCGGTCATGCTGCCCATCTCATCAGAAGTCAACCTCTTCACCACTTCACCGAGTTGCCTTTCTATTAGTTCCATGTCCATCTGTCTCCCGATAGGTCCAGTAGACGCAACGGCTACCTCTTTTTTATCAACACCTAATGAAGAAGAAGCGAGCTCAGCCATTTTTTCCGCGTTTCTCATTCCGTTCTCGCCGGTAAAGCTGTTTGCACAACCGCTGTTTGCAATTATTGCACTTATTATTCCTTCCCCTGCTTCGAGCTGCGACTTTGTAAACCTCACTGGCGCAGCCTTTATTTTGTTTGTAGTAAACATGCCCACGGCTTTTCCTCTCCCTTCTATCAATGCCAATCCATTATTTCCCTCTTTTATTCCGTATGCCCTCACTCCTTTCACTGCGCAAAGCCCACCTGTTATTCTTTCCCACTCCATTTTTACTGTTTTTCTTCTCGTTGTAATGTAAGTAAAGGAAAAGTTATTTAAATCACCAAAAGTAATAATTTAAAAGTAAAGGGCTCGTGGTCTAGTTGGTTATGACACCGCCTTCACGAGGCGGAGGTCATGCGTTCGAATCGCATCGAGCCCATTTGCTTCTCTACGCTGAGCGAATAATTCAAGCATATCGGTTTTATCTGGTATGATTTCAGTGTTCTTAGGTTTAACTTTTATCATTTACTATAACATATATACCAATTGGTTTATGTTGCCAAGATAAAGATGGATAGAGTATGAGGTGACGTAAAGTTAAAAGACAGGGGCGATGTAGCCTTTGAGGAGGGTAATAAAATGCACGAGATAGATACAACGAAATATGTGATTCATGCTAACATCACAGCTGAAGGTTTTGTTGAAAAATCCGATGTGGTGGGGGCAATATTTGGTCAAACAGAGGGGTTGTTGGGCGAAGAGTTGGACCTGAGAGACTTGCAGAAAAGTAGCCGGATAGGCAGAATAGAGGTGAATATAGAGTCGAAGAGCGGGAAATCAAGCGGGGAAATTCTCATTCCCTCGGGCTTGGATAAGGTAGAAACCGCAATATTGGCAGCCTCTTTAGAGACCATAGATAGAGTAGGTCCGTGTATTGCGCACGTAGAGGTTACAAAGATAGAGGACATAAGGGCGACAAAGAGAAGACGGATAACAGAGCGAGCAAAACAGCTAATGCGTGAAGCGATCGAGAAGGGCATAGGCAGTGAAATGATGGTGGACGAAGTGAAGCAGGCGGTGAGGATGGAAGAAATAAGTAATTATAAGGGCTTACCTGCGGGACCCAACATCGAGAGCTCGGACGCAATATTGATAGTAGAAGGGAGAGCAGATGTGTTAAATCTGCTTAAATATGGGATAAAAAATGCAATAGCCGTAGAAGGCACGAATATATCACCTGCAATAACTAAGCTGAGCAAGAGAAAGACCGTTACAGCTTTCTTCGATGGTGATAGAGGAGGGGAGCTCATATTAAAGGAGCTCTTACAAGTCGCAGACGTTGATTATATCGCTATCGCACCAGAGGGAAGAAGCGTAGAGGATATGACCTACAAGGAAATAGCAAAGGCATTGCATAATAAAATGCCCGTAGAGCAGCAGGAATACATCAGGGTGAAAAAAGAGCAAGAGCAAGGGCAAGAGCCGAGAATAATACAAAGAAAGAGCAGCAAGGAAAAGGAAGTGGAAAAGGAAAAAAGTCTGAATCCCTTTGAGACGCACTTGCAAGAACTCAAGGGCACCTTTAAGGCACGATTGTTAGACAGGGGGAAGAACATACTAAAAGAAACGACAGTAAGAGAACTGGCGAAAGAATTGAAAGAAACAAAGGAGCCTGCGAATAGTGTGGTATTTGACGGTGTGGTAACACAGCGAATAGTGGACTTAGCAAAAGAGAAGGAATTGGATTACGTGGTGGGGATAAAGATGGGGGACGTAGTTAAAATGCCTACATCCCTAAAGGTACTTACAGCGGACTCCATCTAACATCAAGAAAAATCCCAAATCCCGAACAATACACAATCAAATACCGAATTCCAAAAACTTGGGATTTGGTATTTCTTTATTATCTGGTATTTGTTTAGCTCATTTCAAACAAAGCTCATTGACGAGCAATTTTTTGAGTTCGTCGTAGACATCTTTTCCCTGTAACCGCCACGTGGCGAAGACGGAAGCGATGTACTGGTAATAT
>QMVO01000301.1 GCA_003661125.1 Methanosarcinales archaeon | reverse complement strand
AGGATTGTCAAGGACTTCAAAGGCGTTGGGCATATAGAAGAATTCAGCGGGTGCGAGTCCTGAGGAGTCATAGGCTCTTATACGAAGATCGTAAACGCCAACGGGGCTGTCGAGGTTTGTGGATAGAGTACATAATATGGTCCAAGGGTCTACTACACTATGCTGTGTAGGGGGATAGGGCCGCCAATACTCTGTCCCGTTAACTCTAAATTGTATCTCTGGCGTGAGACAGTTGACAGGCGATTTATCATCCGTAACGTTGATGAGAAGATAATTTCTATCACCTCTGTAGAGCGTTTCTTTATCTACTCTCACGGTGTTGACTTCAGGAGGAGTTGTAAGCGGTATTTTTACTTCATATATGTCTAGACCTAGACTTCTATTAAATGTGCGAGAGTCTGGATAATAAGTAGAGTCCCGTACCTTGTAATGGTATATATATACGTTATTTTCAGTTTTCACACATTTCACATCCAAGTCAAAGCCAAGGTTAGGTGCTTTATATGAGGTCAGTTTTCCAATGTCCTGAACACCATGTGATCTAAACAGTATGGGGGGTTTTATAAAATGTTTTAAACCTATATCTATTAGTAATTCCTCAATATTGTCATCATCAATATCTATTGCAATACTGTTCTTATAAATTTTGCATGCTTGGGGCGACATATATTTATATGTCTCCATTTCGGAAATGTTATATGGCCCTGACAAAGGTATACCTTTGGATAACTTAGCTAAAATATAATAGTCTCCTGAATGATGTATTGTGTTGAATATGAGATCGTCCTTTCCATCCATATCTATGTCATACATTTCAACCCAGGAAACTTGAAAGGTGTCATCGGGCATTATAGCAAAATTAGCGAATGCACTTATATTGTATATTCCATTCTCTAAAGAAGCAAAATCATATAACCCATAGACTGGAAATGCACTATAGAACACATCAATATCCTCAAACCAATGTATTGCTATATCTCTCATGTTATTTCCGTTCATATCGCCCCCTGAGATGTAAAAACTATGATAGTAGTACTCGTATAGTAACCAATCTGGCAAATCAACATAATCAACAAGCGATATATTAACAACTTCTGTAAGGCTGCTATCGTGCCACCCTTCTCTTCCAAAAATAAAATCAATCTCCGGTCTAGTAAAATTTTCACCTGTGGGCTTATATCCAAAAATTATATCCTTATAATTATCACCATTCACCTCTTGAATGTCTATCTGAAAGTAGGTGCTGTTAGGCAAGTCCATGATTTGGAACACTGAAGAATAAAGATGGGGTGTATTAAGGTCTATTACCCTATTATACCCATCAGAACCGAGTATGATGTAAAGCGTTCCGTTCGTTAGGTGGTCTACTAAAAAATAATAAGATGAACACTGTGGAGGGAATTGTGAACTTCTATTCCTGTAAACGGATAGAATAATGTCATCCTTTCCATCCCCGTTTATGTCGCCTACGCCTAACATAAGGTTATTCAAAACGTAATATGCGGGATACCACCAAGTAAAGTTCATGTCTGAAATATTATATCCAACCGGTGGCGGTAGAATGACGATATCGGATAGTTCTGGGTTAAATTCTGTGTTATTAGGCGTGTTTCCAACGTCAAGATATACAAAAAATGCAAACATATTTTGATAACCCTCATACTCTATGGGGGCACCAAATACCAAATCGAGCTTTCCGTCCCCATCAAAATCACAAAAATGAGCCAACTCTCTTGTTAACCCATACTCTTGAAGGAAATGAACTGTATGATTGAATTCCGATGAGAAATTGTAGTGTCTCACCAATGTTAGGTCTATCTCGGTGCCACCCTGATTGATATATGTTGAGTTGTAGACCGCACCTTTATCTTCAAGAAGCCGCTCCGGGTTATGTTGGAGGGCTTTCTCGTGGGAGGAGTTCACGGAATCTGATAAAAAAGAAATAACAAAGAGGGCACAGAGAAGGAGTATCAGAGTGTACCTTTTAATCCGCTTGCTCATAGATATCACCGAGAGGATAATCTCTTAGTAGTATAAGTATCTTATCACCTGCATCCATTGAACACTACGCAACCTTTTTCCGTGCCCTCCGATATCATTAAATTAAAACCACTGTCCAGTGGTCCTTGTCTATCCTCCGCCAGTGACCCCGACCGTCCATTTTCCTGAGTAACCACTATCCCAAACCGGGGTTGTAGGGTTAGCACCATCCAAATCGAATATCAGTAGCCTGAAACTATAACTGCCGCTTCCGTGGATATCTCTATATAGGTATAGCCAAACTTCGGGGTCAACAGTACTCGGCCCGTTATTTATGGTACTTATATTCATAGCCCTTCCTACCTCAACGGGTGTATTGCCGCTCCATTTATAACAACGAATTTCAAATGACATTCGGTGTGTTCCGGACCTAGAGTCTGTATGCGTCCAAGTTGCTTTGAAGACATGATATCCAGTCGGAGTGAAATATACCGTCTTTGGGGACTTTAAACCTCCGCTACCACGTCCATTGGAACCTGTCATGTATCCCACATATGAGGTGCCAAAGTTTTGCCTATACATGCACAGTAAAATGGATTTACCGTCCCATATGGAATTGCCATATATCAGCATAGGGGATCCATGGTAATCTGAGGGAGCTTCCAATTCTAGCACAAGGTCATCTCCATCATTGTAATTTCCGTTAAGGTCCCCTGGGATACTAAATTGAACTGTTCCACTGTTGTCGCTTACCTTTCCTACCGAGGCTCCTGTTGTGATGTCTTTCAGGGTTACTGTGATTCCAGAGCCGTATTGTTGAGTATCTACGTAGTAGGGATGTACGTAGATTGTATAAGATGTCGTAGCCCCTTTACTCTCTATTGTTCCACTAATTGGCCAAAGCATTCCCACAAACAAGCACACTAAAGCCAACCCAAGCCACCTTTTCACTTTTTGTCACCTCCTTTTGCACATTTCTGCCCTTCTTCTGGGCGAAGTATCATCTTCTGATTGATACTTAATATTTATTCAATTTTAATACATGTATTAAAAATGCAAAAAACATAAATAATAAGGTGCTATGCACCCTTCGCCTGTT
>QMVO01000300.1 GCA_003661125.1 Methanosarcinales archaeon | reverse complement strand
CATGCGGCGCTCAGGGAGGGCAGGGGCGCTGCAGTACGTGCCGGAACTTACCTGGATGCTTTTCTTGAGAATACTGGACGAGAATGAACAGCGAGAGGAAGAGCAGGCAAGGGCAGTAGGCGCTTCCTTCAGCCCTTCTCTTGAATATCCCTATCGCTGGCGTGACTGGGCAGCACCGGAGGGAAAGAAACGACTCGAACTGCAAATAGGAACCCTCGGTGGCTTCATGAGCTTTGTCAACGGTGATTTGTTGCCTGCCCTGAGAAGGCTAAAGGACAAGCCCGGTGCAACTTCAAGGCAAAAAATTATCAGTGAGGTTTTCTCGTCCATCGAGAAGACGGGGATAGATACCGAGCGCAACCTTCTGGACATCCTCGACAAAATTCACGAACTCTCTCTTGAACAAGTAGATGAAACCCACATGTTCACTCTTTCCCAGGTCTACGAAGGACTCCTACAAAAAATGGGTGAGAAGAACAACGATGGGGGTCAGTTCTTCACTCCCAGAGAGGTTATCCGGGTAATGGTAAAGGTGATCGACCCCCAAATTGGCGAAACGGTTTATGACCCATGCTGTGGAACCGGAGGGTTTTTAGCTCAGGCTTACAAACACATGAGGGAGAAGGCAAAGACCGCCGATGATGTTGAAACCCTAAAAACCCGAACCTTCTACGGGCGAGAAAAGGAGAACCTTGTGTACCCCATCGCCCTTGCAAACCTTGTGCTGCAGGAGATAGACGAGCCCCACATCTGGCATGGAAATACCCTCACGGGTCAGGAGGTCTACGGTGGACTCTTCGCCGGCGCCCCTGCACTCTTTGACATGGTGCTCACCAATCCGCCTTTCGGCGGCAAAGAAGGAAAGGATGCCAAGACCAGATTTGCCTACAAGACAGGTTCGACCCAGGTCCTTTTCCTCCAGCATGTGATGGAAAGCCTCAAACCCGGCGGCCGGTGCGGAATCGTGATGGATGAAGGGGTACTCTTCAGGACGACCGAAAATGCGTTCGTTCAAACCAAACGAAAACTCCTCAATGAATTCGACCTCTGGTGCATCGTAAGCCTTCCGCCAAAAGTTTTCGTCAATGCAGGTGCTGCCAGCAAGACCAACCTGTTATTTTTCACCAAAGGCAAACCGACAAAGGAAATATGGTATTACGATTTGTCCGACCTCAATATAACCAAAAAGCAACCCCTCACAGTAGCGCATTTTGAAGAGTTCTTTAAACTTCTCCCTGAAAGGAATATCAGCGAGCGTTCTTGGCGCGTGCCAGTGGAGGAGATCCAGGCGAAAAACTACGACCTCAAAGCAGTTAACCCTAATCGGAAGGAGAAAGAAGATAAGAGAACGCCGGAAGAGCTAATCAGTATTATTGAGGCAGAATCAGCGGAGATTGCAAAGGCACTGGGAACATTGAAAAGCAAGGGTATATGAACACAATGCGACTTCCGATAACACAGCATATACGCTACGGGCTTGCGCCCTTACCGTTCGGGACATTGTTCCCTATGGTCGCAACGTCGTATATGCCAAGAACGATATCTGCTTATTGTGAACGAAAAGGCTATTATGAAAATATCTGAATATTTGCAGAAGGCATATGACGAAGATCCTGAATTTAGGAAGTGGTTAAAAAATCAGTGCCTTTCTTGGAATCCACCAAAGCGTAAAATCCGCATTTTTGTGGATGCTTCATTACCACAGAGCTTTGTTGCCGAAATCGATAATTACAAAGCATTCAAACTTGTCGGTAAGGCTAAAAACGAAAAAGATACAGAGATATATAAAAAAGCTAAAAAGCTAAAAGCACTACTTTTAACTTCAGACAAGGATTTTTGGAATGACCACGTATTTCCCTTATCTGAATCTCCTGGTGTGGTTATTATAGAAAGAAATAATCTCAAAGATGTTGATTATTGTTTTGGATACTTTCTATCGTATTTTTGTATTATCGATGCCATTCGCAAGATACCAACATATCCTGAACGTATGAAATTCAAGATCAGTCGTAAGGGATTCGTTATAAAAACCTTGGATTATGATTCTAAAGTCAGCATTGATCACTTAGAATATTGATTTTATTAATTGCAATCACAATAGCAGATAACACAGCATATACGCTGCAGGCTTACGCCTTTGCCCCTTCGGGACATTCGCCTTCGGCGAACGTCGTATATGCTGGGAACGTTATATGCCATGTTTAACAAATCTGAAGAGGCAATAACCTATTGGAGGTCTTAATATGTTGAAACTTAGAGGGTTGTATTATATAACACATATCGATAATCTTGCTTCAATATTGGAAAGAGGCGTTCTCAGTCATAGCTTAGTAGAAAGAGATAAGATCGAACATACAGCAATCTATGACAGGGAAATTATCGCCATGAGAAAAGGCATAACGACTCCCGATGGAAGGTCTTTATGGGATTTTGCCAATCTATATTTTCAGCCGAGGAATGCTATGCTGTATCGTGTAGTTTTCTTTAGTGGAAAAGACAGAAATGATGTCATAATTATTGGAACCAAAGCTTCTGTGCTCAATAGAGAAGATATCTTCATAACTACTGGAAATGCTGCTAGTTATGGAACGCAAATATTGCCGATTAAAGAAGGGAAAAAATTAATAAAAAGTATAAGAGAAGAGGTTGACAAAGAATGGTGGGCCTACGAAGATGGTTCTAAAAGAAAATTAATGGCTGAGTGTCTAATTCCTGAAAAAGTTTCTCCTAATTATATCCAGGAGATATATGTTCCAACTTGGAAGTCAGTCGAAAAAGTGAAAAATATTCTTACCAAAGTTAACATCAGACTTCCTGTTATCCCAGAACCTGAGCTATTCTTTTTACCTACACGGGAAAAACCACTTACAGACAATTTGCATCTAGTAGAGGGAGATATGTTTCTATCCCGTATGCAGACCCTTACTATCAGTGTAAATATTGTAGGAGTGATGGGGAGAGGGCTTGCTTCAAGAGCAAAGTATCAATTTCCAGATGTATACGTATTTTATCAAGATTTATGTAAGAGTGGGAAATTAAAAATGGGAAAACCTTATTTATACAAGAGAGAAAGCTCATTAGACTTCATTCTGGTTG
>QMVO01000299.1 GCA_003661125.1 Methanosarcinales archaeon | reverse complement strand
TTCCTTTCGGATTCTCGATGCTATGCTCTTCAAGCATTCCTCATCTTCGTTCACACCCGGTATAATAAGCGTTGTGAGCTCAATATGAACTCCTTTACTCTTCGCTTCCTTTATATTCCGCCATACTTTCTCCATGTCTGCACCACAGTATTTATCCACCGCTTCTGCGCAGCCCTTTACATCCACATTCATCCCATCTAATCCATGCTCCACCAGCAGCCTTAATGCAGCAGCACTCATGTAGCCGTTAGTCACGTATGTATTATAACAGCCATCTTTCTTTGCGAGCTCAAAAACATCAAGCGAGTATTCAAGAAGCAAAGTAGGCTCGTTAAAAGATATGGAAGTTCCCTGGCATCCTTTCTCTTTCATCATTTGCACGAATCTTTCCGGTGATACATAATTACTCCTTGCGGAATTTGGAACGGTTTTGCTAATGTCCCAATTCTGGCACCAGGGGCAGGAGAAGTTGCAGCTATAACTACCCGCTGTTAATGCTTTACTGCCCGGAAAGAAGTGGAAAAAAGGTTTCTTTTCTATTGGATTCGCACTAATAGAAGAAATATCACCGTATTCCAGGGTATAGAGTCTTCCATCAAGATTCATCCGTGTTTTACAGAATCCTAACTTGCCTACACCTATGTTGCAAAACCGTTCACAGGTTTTGCATCTTACTTTTTTAGATTCGAGCTGCTCATATAATAAAGCCTCTTTTATACAGGGATTTTCTTTAATCCTTTTCATCTCAAAAAATATAAAATAGTTAAGCTTTTTAAAGAGCTTTCTTTTTAAGGCAAAACGCAATGCACTACATAATCACAGAGAAGGGAACAACAGCGAGAAAAATCGCATTGATTCTATCAAATGGCAAAGCAAAGCCCAAAAAGATAGGTAATATCGACACGTATCAGTTCGATGGAAAAGTAGTGGTAGGACTAAGTGGTCACGTTTTTCGCATGGACTTCCCAACCGCATATAGTAATTGGAGCAAGATAAATCCTTACAAGCTGATAGACGCTGAAATAGTCGCAGTTGCATTAAAAAAGGATATAGTTAAAGCGCTGGCACAGATAGCAAAAGATGCTGATACCGTAACCATTGCAACTGATTACGACCGAGAAGGTGAGTTAATAGGTGTTGAAGCACTCAACATAATCAAAAAGGTAAAACCGACTTTGAAAGTTGACAGGATGCGATACAGCGCGATAACCGAGAAGGATATAAAAGAAAGTTTCGCAGCGAGGAGTGAAGTTGACTATAACTTGGCGGCGTCTGCCGAAGCAAGACAGATAATAGACCTGATATGGGGCGCATCTCTGACAAGGTTTGTTTCTTTATCGGCAAATCGGTTGGGCGACGGATTCTTTTCTGTTGGACGTGTGCAATCTCCTACGCTTGCACTGCTGGTGGCGAAGGAAAAAGAAATAGCGAAATTCGTACCTCGCAAATACTGGGAACTACATGCAGAATTAAAGACGGAGAGGGGCGAGATTTTTGAGGTGAAACATGAAAAGCATAAGTTTTGGGAGATAGAAGAAGTCGAAGAGATAAAATCGAAGATAGAAGCGGTTGAGGAGGGACGGGTTCATGGTGTGAAGACGAAGTTGCGGAAGGAGAAGCCCCCTGCTCCTTTTGATACCACCGGTTTTTTAAGAGCTGCATCTTCTATCGGATATTCCCCAAAACGTGCAATGAATATTGCAGAGAGCTTATACTTGAGCGGACTCATCTCTTATCACCGTACTGATAATACCACGTATCCTGACACGCTTGATTTAAAGGCATTGGTGAAGATGTTTCTTGGGAACAAAGTATTCGGTGAACATGCAGAGCTAATATCAAAGAAGAAGAAATTAAAGCCAACTGCGGGTAAAAAGAAGACCACTGACCACCCACCTATACATCCAGTTGCAGAAGCATCTAAAGAGAAAATAGGAGAGGATGCGTGGAAGATATACGAACTTGTAGTAAGGAGATTTTTAGCCACACTTTCCGATGTAGCAAAATGGAAAGACACAGAAGTGAAAATAGCAGCAGGCGGGGAAACATTGGAAGCAAAAGGAAAAGAGCTGCAGGAGCAAGGATTTCTTGCTGTTTATCCGTATCAGAAAAAGGAGGAGCTGATACTGCCTGCGTTAAAAGAGGGAGAAAAATTGGAAATTGTGCATGTAGAAATCGTGGAGAAGGAAACAAAGCCACCAAACAGGCTTTCACAAGCGGGGTTAATAAAAAAGATGGAAGACCTTGGACTTGGCACGAAGAGCACGAGACATGAGATAATAGGGAAGTTATATGAAAGGGAATATGTGCAGGGCAATCCGGTTAAACCTACTGGAAAAGCATTTGCTCTCATTGATTCGTTAGAGAAATATGCAACGTTGATAACAAAGCCGGAGATGACAAAAACGCTGGAGCAGGAGATGGACGAGATAAGTGAGGGTAAGCGCAAGCCAAAGGAAGTCGCGGATGATTCGCGGAAGATGCTGAGAGCGGTGTTCGAAGAGATGACGAAGAATCGCGAGGAAATGGCGAAATCACTTAAGAACGCCTTGATACTGGATAAAATCGTAGGAACATGCCCGGAATGTGGCTCTGATCTTTTATTGATGAGATCTAAACGCGGTAACCGATTTGTAGGCTGCGGCAATTATCCTGCTTGTAGTTTCTCTTTGCCAATGCCAAAGAATGGGAGGGTACTCGTTACCGAGGATAAATGCGATGAACATCCTTTTATGCTTAAGTTAAAAATAATAAAGAAAGGAAAGCGCCCTTGGGATTTTGGCTGCCCGTATTGCAATTTCTTACAGTGGAAGGAGAAGGAAAAAAATGACGAGTGAAATGATAGAAAAAGAAATTGGGGACGAGCTACGAAGAATGAGGCTTAGTATCGCCACCGCAGAATCTTGCACTGGTGGATTGATATCGCATAGAATAACAAACGTCTCAGGCAGCTCGGACTACTATAAAGGTAGTGTAATCGCGTATGCCAATGAAGTAAAGGAAAAAATTTTAGGGGTCGCCGGGCAAACATTGAGAGAAAAAGGTGCGGTAAGCGCCGAATGCGCGGTTGAGATGGCGAAAGGTGTGAACTCGCTACTGGGTAGCGATGT
>QMVO01000298.1 GCA_003661125.1 Methanosarcinales archaeon | reverse complement strand
GCATTTTCAATTTGTGCTCATTCTATTTATGATTTTCGGTTTTTAACGATTTTCATACATTGTTAGTCATTTTGAACCAAGATATTCTTCGCAACTACTATTCCGTCAAAAGAGAAAAACTTTAAAAACCTGAATAGATACAATTTTCTTTTTTTATTTTTTAGAGGAATAGATAAAGTAGATGAATATGGATAAAAGAGTGAAAAAAAGATATTTGGTCGGCATAGTAGTCATTATAGTTATAGGTGTAGGTATAATGAGTGCACTGTACTTCCATCAAAAGGGAACAAAATTTCAAGAGAAATCGCCCCAAACAGAACTTCAGGAGGAATTAGCTTCAACAAAAGCACTGCTTACAGTTCCAGTTGGATGCATTCATAATAATTTCATTCAATTAAAACCCGGAGAGAAGAAAGAAACTTATTATACACTTTACACCAGAAATGGTGGTCCAGGAGAAGTTACCTGTAAAATTTACCGAGTGGCGCATGTGTACGAAAAAGAAAAGATGACGATGCCCGAAGGTCTAAATGTCAGTATAGAACCATCTAAATTTATAGCACAACCCCATAAAAATTACACTTCAAAGATTACAGTAAAAACAAGTCCTGAGCTTTTTCCACATGAGGTAAATGTATCAGTGGGCGGTATCGCCGGAAGAGAATATACGCTGTACTTACGAGTGATTTTCGAAGGCGAAAACGAAACGATAGGCGATGATTGGCTCAGAATTCTCGTCAGGCCATTCACCGTACCGGGAGCATCAGGACTTTATCTCCCACATGGATATCTTCATAATAATTCTATAACGTTAAAGTTAGGAGAAACGAAAGAGACTTATTACACACTGCATACCGGAGAAAGTGGTCCAGAGGAAGTTAGCTATGATATTTACAGGATTACGGGTAAAGTAAATATGCTGCCAATGACGGAAGAGGAAAAGTTACCAATACCAGAAGGTCTAACTGTTAGCATAGAGCCCAATAACTTTTTAGCACGAACTCATGAGAATTACACTTCAAAGATTACAGTAAAGACAAGCCCTGAGCTTCTTCCGGGAGAATACGTATTGTGTATGGAGGCACATTTTGGCGGGAGGTTAACCAATGATTGGCTTACAGTTAATGTAGAGCCGTAAAGTTTGAAAAAGAGATTGATAGTGTGGCTTTGGATTTGATGTTTTCGCTCATCCCGGTTTATGATTCCTCTTTGGTTCTCTGTTCGTGATACGGTTGTGTTCCTCATAGAATATTACAGAAGGAAAAAGTACGGCTGGATGCTGGATGACCCGTAGCTGATGGTACACCGGGGGTTGTCTAATTTATTTGAGTCTTTGCTTTTTGTTCGGTAAAAACCGAAGGTTTTCGGTAGTTTTATCATGGGTTTGAGCGATACTATTAGAGTGCCGAGGAGGGGCGTGATGATAGAAGTACCAAAAAATTTAGGAGGTGAAAAGAAGAAAAAAATGAAAAAGATATGGGCGATTGGCATAATAGCGGTACTGATGTGCAGTGTAGGGCTGGCTATAGCTCAGGATCAGGGCGAATATATGGCATTAACCACCAACAAACAGATTACCTTGTGCTTAGATAAATTGGACGGTATATTAATCGGTGCTTCAGAAAATAAAACAGCTCAAGCGTATTTAATAGGTACGATTGATAAAAAGAACCACCTTTTGCTCTCAGGTACAATTTTAATTAATGGGAAGCCACATGCAGTCGATTTTGAAGGAAAAGCAGAGAAAATTTTCGTGGGATGGAATGTTCCAGAAGGTGCTGAGCCAATTTACAGAGACCTTCATGGTAAAACGATGACAAGATATGAAGGTGCTACAAGAATGTATGCTTGTACCGTTGCACTAAAAGACAAGAAAAATCAGTTTGACCTAAAAGGTGAATTCTTCGAAGATGGCATCGGGGGCTTAGTTGGAACCGCAGTTATTGATGGAATGAAGTATGAGATTGGGCTTCGTGGAAGCAGTGTTGGTCTGGTTGAAGAGGTAATCAATGACCCGGATCAAACAATGCAAACAAGAGGGTCTAAATATCTCGATGTTCCACAGCGAAGTCAGTGGGAATTGTTTTGGGATGGGCATGGTTATGATAATGCTAGCAGAGCATGTGGTGAAACTTGCGCCGCGATGCTTGAAGAGTATTGGAATGGCAATCATCCTGATATCTGGGATATTTGGCTATGGAATGATGGCGAACCGATGAATCTCGTGCAAACAGAGGCTTACTTCGACGAAGTTAGTGTTCCCTGCTGGAAAGACGATTACCAAGGTTCTCTAACGAGTAATATAAATCATGTAAAGACCAGAATAAACTGGGAATGGCCTCTTGATATAACAGAGGAGAGCCAGTGGGGTAACTGTCATGCCGTTGTTGTACGAGGTTACGATGATTCAACGGAAAAATTTGTGCTGAGGGACCCAAATACCTGGACTGGCACTAATACGATGAAGTGGTATGATGAAGCAGCGAATTTTAACTTCGAAGACAATGTATATGAGTATGTCGGTGGAGAGGACGAGTGGTCTAACGGATACGTTTATGTAGCGTGAGGGATAAACATAAAAAGATAAAAATGAAAACGATGTATAAGGCAGTCATTGCTATCGTAATAGTAGTGGTGGCTGCCGTATTTATTTTATTTTCTTTAAAATTCTCTTTTGAACCAAATCTTCCAGATAGTAACGTTTATATAGAGAATTTGACATGGACGAACGTTACACGCGTCAACGAAACGACATACAGAGTATCTTTATCCATGGATATAACCTATCGCTATAAGGAGGCATGGACGTATATAAATGAAAATAAACCGCTTCCGGATGATTTTTTACCAGTTAGAATTCGGGCGCTTGCAGGACCCTGGGGCGGTGGGGTGCCGTACAGAGAGCGGGAGGTACCTTTTGCAGAAAACATAACTTTACAGTATCGACAAAAATATC
Source organism: Methanosarcinales archaeon (assembly GCA_003661125.1). Taxonomy (GTDB): domain Archaea; phylum Halobacteriota; class Syntropharchaeia; order Alkanophagales; family Methanospirareceae; genus QMVO01. Next base: position 170 of record QMVO01000298.1, on the reverse strand, counting down.
CTTTTGATTGCACCTTCGACTTAAAAGCCGGTAAAAACTACAATATAATAGTAGAATCTCATTGGAAAGAATATTTTGCTACACCGCATCCATATTATGGAAAATGGAGATGGACATTTTTAGGAGGAGGAGCTACTGAAATAGATTTAACACAAGGTCGGTAAAGTGTG
>QMVO01000297.1 GCA_003661125.1 Methanosarcinales archaeon | reverse complement strand
GCCAACAGACCATCACACTCTATTTTCAGTCCGTGGACCCCCTCACAGAAAAGTCCCAGCTGTTCGAGTTTCTTGTTTTCCAAGATGGTACTCGCCACTACATTAGGATTGGCGCCAAGCCGCACGAGTTCAGCTGCGTCTTCAAATACCTGGACATCCGAGTTAGCATATCTGAAGAAGCCAGTATCCGTGGCGATGCCTATGAAGTTGTACAAGGCGAGTTCGGGATCGTACAAAACCCCAAGAGCCTTGTTGAGTTTTAGCACCATTTGGGCTGTAGCCCCAAATTTGGTGTCTACCCAATTGAAATCACCGAAGGCATGATTGGTTGCGTGATGATCCACAACGAGCACCAAAGCTTTCTCGAGAAATTCTTCGACATCTCCGACCCTGTCTGGTGAGGAAGCATCCAAAACCAGGATAACGTCCGGATCCCAGTTTTGCAATGCACCCGCGCGGTGAATTCTTTCCACAGCGTCGAATTCATAGTAATACCAGGGGATTTCGTAGTCTACTATCATTCGAACCTCTTTGCCCAGTTTCTCAAGGCCAAGCCCTGCGCTCAAGACAGAGCTGATGCAATCTCCGTCAGGCATGATATGTCCCACTACTCCCACCTTTCTTGCATCTTCTAATGCGCGTTTTATCCCGTCGAATTGGTTCAATCCTCTCTCCTCCTTTCGAAGTTTCAAGTCAAACCTAAACCACACGTAGATACCTTGAGCGTTTCGTTCTCGAAGCCAGGCGGATTCAAAGCTATTGTATATTGTACCGCAATCCTTATTAATGTGGGGAGGAAGTTAACGAATTGAGTCGCATCAATCTTATGGATTTCACAGGTGCTGGAGAAGTGTTCAAGCAAAACTGCCCCAAAATCCCACGAGGCAATGAAGTGCGAATCTGGAAACAGGACGTTGGATCTTCAATGAAACGTTATCAATGGTGTCAGAACAAAAGAAGGTACAAGCTCGAAAGAAAGAGGCTGATTAGTAATACCAACATACCGTAGCGCAAAAATTGAATAAAGGAAATCTCTTTTCCGTAGTATTGTTTGAGAATAGCCAGGCCCACAACGTTAGCTGAAGCGCCCACAGAAGTACCATTACCACCCAGACAAGCTCCCAAAGAAAGGGCCCACCACAGGGGATCAAGATTGGAGTAAGCTACAGGATCGATCTTGTTCAGGGATTCTATAGTGGGTATGAGTGTGGCGGTATAAGGTATGTTGTCAACAAAGGCCGAAGCGAAACCAGAAATGTTCAAGATCAGCAGCTCAGCAGTTTGGATGGAACCTTTGGCTAAAGAGACGATCTGACGGGCTAAAATTTCCAAAAAGCCGGTTTCTTCAAGACCACCAACCACGATAAAAAGGCCAAAAAAGAATATGATAGTACCCCATTCTACCTTGGAAAGCGATTCGTCTACCTTGTGTCTGTTCAAAAGAAGCAAAGCAAGACTAGCTGCCAGGATTGCGATGAAGGAAGTCTCCACAGGGAGAAATTCTTGGAAGATGAATAACCCTACCACTATTCCAATAAGAAAAACGGCGATCTTGAAACTTGCAGGGTTGCTTATTGGAATGCCAAGATGTTCGAGCTTTTCAGCAGGTACCTTTTTGTTAATCTGTTTACGAAACACGAGGGCGATAACGCTGTTCACTACCAGGAAGATCGCCAGCACCACTGGTCCAAGATTGACAACGAAATCCATAAAGGAAAACCCGGCTGCGGAACCTATCATGATGTTGGGGGGATCTCCTACCAAAGTGGCGGTTCCACCAATATTGGATGAGAAAATCTCTCCAAGGACAAAGGGAACTGGATCGGTACGCGTGGCATCGGCGACTGCCAGGGTGATAGGGATTATCACTATAACGGTGGTGACATTGTCCAATACCGCCGAAGTCAAAGCTGTTAAAGTGGTGAGGTAAAAATAAAGTCTCAGCAGATTTCCTTTGGAAAGCATCAGTGCTTTGATACCGACGTACTCAAAAATCCCGGTTTCCTTCAGAACTCCCACGAAAACCATCATTCCAAATAGAAGAAAGATCGTATTGAAATCCACATATTCTTTGAAGACTGCTGCGGGCTCGTGAAAGATACCGGAGAACATGAGAAACGATGCTCCCAGCAGGACGATTAATGTTCTATGAAGCCTATCGGTTGCTAACAAAATGTAGGTGACGAAGAATACTATCGATGCTAAAAACATCTCGGATTTCATGACAAGTAGAGGATATCACCGAAAGATTACAACAATTGGAGAGGACACGAACATCTCCCGTGTGTGCTCGTTTACAACACGGTCAAGTAAAATCAGCGGTTTGTTTCATTTCTATGCCATGGGGATGAGACTTAAGTAATCTGATAGCTTTCCCTTGTCAATACAGCACTGGATTATCTCTCTCCCCAGTGGGTGAAGATCAGGTGTAAGAAACTTTCTAAGTTCCCGCACGAAGAAATCTTGGAGTATTTCTTCTCCTTTTTCGTAGACCTCTTCCCCTACTTCTGGTTGCAGATTTGGATGAATCAGTTCTTTGGGGAGTGGCATTCCATCGATCTTTATTCTCTTCGGTGTGAATCCGAGAATAGGAGATTTCGAGGGTTCAAGTTGTTCTGGTTTGAACCACGCACTTCCCCTGCGTGAAAGATACTCTCGTGAAATCCATTCCGGCATGAATCCTACTTTGTAGGCACCAATGTACTGATTTGGAACAAGAACGTATTTTGTCTCGGGTGTGTTGAGTACCTGTTCAAGAAGTAGATTCGCAAGTCTCACCATCTTTCCCGTTGCAAAAGGCCAGAAAGATCCGACACCTTCACTGGACATACCTCTCGTGTCCGTGATACTTGGATTCGCGTGGCCCCTCGGAGCTACAAGCCGCCAAAGCCATGCAATCGCGGGGGGTAGGATTTGGAGAAAACCAACTATGCCATAGGACGGCTCTTCTTTCGTGCAGGGAGGAGTTCTCACGCCGAAACTTCTTATATCGATTTCCACGGGATCGCTCACCGCATGGGGCATGACTCTTTTCGGCATGACTATCCTTGGATTTGGGCAGGTTTTTCCAGGTTCATCCATGATGTGTTCCCAGATGAGCGCAGTGGATCTCGGCGCGGCATCAATG
>QMVO01000296.1 GCA_003661125.1 Methanosarcinales archaeon | reverse complement strand
TAGAGGACGTATACAACAAAAAGAGGCTGCATTCTGCCATAGGGTACCGCTCTCCCATAGACTTCGAGAAGGAAAAAGAGAGAGAAATGGAAAAGGGGGTGAAAATACCGAAAGTTTTAAATACTGTTTCTTAACTAGTTGTATACTAACAGGGGTGCACCCCAGTTGCCATTTTTGTCTCTAATCTCATAGTAAGATTTCCAATCGCCGTCTACGGAACCAAAACCGGAAACAAGTATATTACCGTCCGGATTAACCGACTTCACTCCAGATAAATAGAGTTCTTCCTGCAGTTCTTTTATCCAGAGGATGTTGCCTATTTTGCTGAATTTGATAAGGGATGAGTTGCAAAGACCGACTACAACACTGTCATCAGTTTTATCAACTGCAACTCCACAGCCACACAGATCATACCCCCACAAAACGTTCCCGTTAGAATCGTATTTTATTACGTCTCTGTTGCTGGCAATGATCACATTGTCTTCGGAATCTACCGCAATTCCGCCTACTCCTAAACATTGTGTTTCGTTGTCTATCCTGGAGGAGTATCTTGTCCATAATGGCCCACCAGTTGAAACCAGTGGCAACCAATCCCCACCATTCGTTATATTTCCGGAAGAATTGTAAGGCAGTAGCGTATCACCAAGCCCATCGCCGTTCGAGTCCACACCAGCATAATCGCTCCAGTAGTTCCCGCCGAGATAAGAACCGCCGATGATGTTCGTTCCCGGCATTTTTGTAGTATTCCAGATGTTGTTCCTCGTGTCGTAAGCGTTGTTTGTATTAGCAAGGTAGTTGTTATAGATGAGATTGTCGCTCGAAGAATAAACGTAGATGCCTTTGTCGTTGTTTATGACTGTATTATTGTGCGAATTGTCGAGATAAATACCCAGTGCCCCACCCCAATAAACATTTGAGTTTGCAGTGTTTCCCATAATTTTATTGTTATTGGAGGAATCTAATAAGATACCTATACACGCCGGGACCAACGATGATTGTATGTCCAGTTAACGTATCGGGGTCGTCTATTGATTCCTGGATTGTTGAGAAACCTTCTTCCGTGTTGAGGTTGCGTACCGGCCATACTGTTATGTTCTTATTTATGCTATTCAGTGCATTTTTATTATCTATGACGGTTAAGGTAACCGTGTATTTACCTCCTTGCGAATAACTATGATTCACTACTTTACCGTAACCGATAGCTCCATCGCCAAAATCCCACTCATACCCGATTATCAAACCGTCAAGGTCATAAGACTCAGAAGCATTGAAGATTACGATTTCATTAAAAGCGGGTTCTTCTGGAGCGTAAGAGAAATTCGCGACAGGTTTTTTGTTAACCACGTCTGCTGATATTGCGAAATAGCTTAAATTTGTCAAGTTCGCTTCATAGAACACATGAATAGCGTCCTCTCCTGAAACATGTATTGTTACCGGCTCCCATTCGTTCTCGCTTGCGTTATATCTGAACAGACTTATGTTATCATTGTCGATCCCTTTCTCTTCGATGAAAGATTTGTTCATAATGAATTCGAGCGTTGCGTTCTCCATTGCTTCATCCGGGAAGTTTTTAGTTATGCTGAAATTCCTGTAAATAGCCTCTCCGGGAGGTGAAATAACCGGAAGCTCTCCCAGTTCTTTCACTTCTATGAGTGCATCGTTTATGTTATCCTTGGCGTAAATCGTGATTTTACGCACAGCATCACCAATAAATAGCGTTAATTTGCCTCCTGCTGGCAGGTATCGTATTGAATTGCTCTTCTCACCCGGTCTGCTCTCCTTTATCAGGTCGGGCAATTTGCTTTCATCCACTGCTCCATCGCCATCATAATCGAAATTCATGATGAAATCTTCGGTGGATGCGTTGAAATCCATTTTCGCGATGGTTGTCTCGTTCACAGCGTCTTCAAAGAATGCTTCCCTGCTCCATTCTCCATTAATAATCTCGATATCAAAGGTCATGTTCTCAGTTTCAGGAGGGAATATAATCTCCATCGAATAATTGCCCTCATAGGGGAGCATATAGCCATGAGCCCCAACACTTGCATTCGAGATGTTGCAGGTGAAATTTCCATCCACATAACCTATTAATGCTCCTGTTTCGTTCCACACGGTCATATATCCAGGGGAAAGCAAAGACACGAAAATACCTTTGCTTATTTTCGATGTTCCATTCTCGCAGTCTAATACGCAGTCCGCCGGGTCTTCCCATTTTGACACAGGGGGTTTACCAAGAATGTCAAGTATAGAGAACTTAAATCCTTTTATTTCAGGAACTTTTCCTAGCCTCCTTCCACACCATTCACCCTTGAATTCCAGCCATGGTTGTTCTTCTAATGTTTCGACCCCAATTCCAGAAAGCTCGGGGACATATCCTGAGTTTTTATCATCCGTTATATCAAAAATAAAAGGAAGATGACGTCCAAATATTCCTGGATCAAAATAGCTCGCATGAGAACCTTCCGCCACATAAATTTCGGGATGGGTCCCTTCTTTATTTACATCAGACCATTTTTTAGATTCTTTCCAAAGATGTTGATAATATGCCACGGCATCAGAATCTTTTATCGGTTCTAATGTCTCCGGGTCTAATATATAACAATACCTTCTGCTTCCCCCTCATGCCAATCTAAGAAGAAGTCATTATAGACATAATAGAACCAATATTCGATGGCTAAATACTCTTTTCCTTCGTATGTATCATTTACAACACGAGCATAAATGCAAGGTTTGTGATATCCTTCTTCATAATCATTTTGAAATTTTATTGGGGTTCCGTATATTATCTTATTGCGATTGCTGTTTCTATTTATGCTACGGGGGATGTAACAGGGTGGAGAAAGGTATTAGCAGTGTCAGTATTATCTATTTTTATTTTCTGGCCAGGTCCTTTTCTCCTCTTTCCTGCTTAAGTGAGAATTCAGTGCGTAATGTGATGGCTTTATGGTGAATGAGAAGGCTGGAAAAATGAGTTCAAGGAGGATGATAAGAGGGGTGCACCTCAAAGATTTTGTGAGTGGAGCATTTAAATAACAAAAAACCAGATTATAGGTGAGGGAGATGGAAGAAAAAGCAGAGTTGGAATTAAGATTAGATGATAAAGCTTTTGAGGAGATGAGAGAGGAACTAACAAAAAAATACCCGAAGAAATGGGTAACTATATTCAG